>DASPHQ010000172.1:0-3766 GCA_035629595.1 Urbifossiella sp.
AGCTTCTGCTCGGTGATCATCCTCACGGCCTGGAGCTTGAACTCCGGGGTGTAGACCTTGCGGGAACCGGCCATCGGTGTGTCTCCTCGTGATTAGAGCTTACACCGCTTTCCCGCTGTCCACGATCCGTGGGGAGCTCCATGCCCCCGCCGGCCGCGGCGTCGGCCTCGTCCACGGCCAGCCCCCAGTCGAGCAGGAACACCTCGCCGTGGTCGCCGAGGACGACGTTCTGCCCCTTCAGGTCGCGGTGGAGCACGCCGCGGCCGTGGGCGAACCCGACCGCCCGCGCCACGGTGACGACCGCGTCGAGGAGGGCAACGAGGGCGAGCGGGTCGGCCGTGCCCGCGGCGCGGGCGGCGTGGTACGCGGCCGTCGCCTCCGCGAGCGTGCGGCCGGCGACGAACCGCATCACGTAGCACGGGCCGGCCCCGGCGCGGGTCGGCGGCAGGTCGTACACCGGGACGACGCACGGGTGTTCGAGCCGGCCGGTCAGCTGCGCCTCGCGGATGAACCCGGCTTCTTCCGCGGAGCCGGGGCGGCGGTCGGGGCGAAGCGTCTTTAGCGCCACGTCGCGGCCGACGACGGTGTCGCGGGCGACCCACACCGACCCGAGGCCGCCGGACCGGTGGAGGCGCAGCGGCACGTACCGCCCGCCGGGCGGCGCGGGCGGCAGCGGGAACGCCGACGGGCCGGGCCGGTAGTCGGCGGTGGTGCCGCCGGGGGTGCTCGGCTCGTCGGCGGGCGGGGTGGCGAGGCCGGCGGGGTCGGGGGTGGCGAACGTGGCAGTGGCGTCGTCCGGGTGTGACGGGTGGAACTCGGCGGTGCCGACGGACGCGGTGACCGGCCCGGCGACGAAGTCGAGGAACGGCGGGTCGCGGTCGGGCTTCCAGGCGCGGGCGAGGCGGGCGAGTTCGTCAGGCGGCACCGTCCCGGAACGCAGGATGTTCAGAAGCTGGTCGAAGTCGGTGGTGCGGGTCACGGCGAGTACCGGGAGCGGGTCCGGGATGATCGCCAGACAGTGTACCCGACGGCGCCGCGATATTCGGTCCGAGTGTGGCCGCTGGCACGTTGCTTCGGCGCGGCCGGCGTGGTCTACTCGGGCCATGCCCGACACCCCGCCGAAGCCGCCGCACGGGTGCTGGCTGTTCGCCGGCCTCGTCCTCGCCGGCCTCCTCGGCTTCGCCGGCGCCGTCGCCGGGATCGCGCTCGACGCCCCGTTCCCGGTCGTCGCCGGGATCATGTTCGGCACGCCGGTGCTGTACATCATCGGGCTGATCTACCTGGGCGTCCGCCACGCGCGGAAGTACGGCCCCGCCATGACCGCCGAGCAGCGGGAGGCGTGGCGCATCGTCGGGCCGTTCCTCGGGGCGTTCGTCGTCGTCGCGGTGCTGTCGTTCGGCGGCGTCTTCGCGGCGCAGGCGTCGGCGCCCCCGGGTGGGCGGTTCCGGTCGTGTTCTTCGCCCCCGGCGTGCTGTTCAGCTTCTTCGCGTGGCCGTACCTGAAGTCGCTCCCGGAGCGGATGAAGCGCGCCGCCCCCTCGCCGGAGAAGGCCGCGGTGCTGGCCCCGCCGCCGCCGCCGCGCACCGAGTTGACCCGGACGCCGACCGACCCGGACGCCTTCCCCACGGTGCCGGCCGACCCGACGTTTCCCGGCCGCACGCTGGCGCGCCGGCTGCCGCCGGCCGACCTGAGCGCCGGGTGCGCGTGCGTCGGCGTGCTGGCCGTGGCACTGTTCTGGAACGGCATCGTGAGCGTGTTCGTGTGGCAGGCGGTGGCGGCGTGGCTGCGCGGGAACCCCGAGTGGTTCCTGATGGTGTTCCTGATCCCGTTCGTGCTCATCGGGCTGGTGCTGGTGTTCGTCGGCATCGTCGCCGCGGGTGCGTGGCTGATCGCCATGCTGACCGGCGTGGTGACGGTGGAGGTGGACGCCCACCCGTTCGAGCCGGGCGGCACGTACCGCGGTCGCGTCGCGCAGACGGGCCTGTGCCGGCTGCGGAAGGTCGGCGTGGCGCTGGTCTGCACCGAGTCGGCGACGTACCAGTCGGGCACGACCGAGAGCACCGCCAACTGTGAAGCGGCGAACGAGCTGGCCGAGCTGCCGGAGCCGCTCCCGGCGGCGCCGACGGACTTCACGCTGACGGTGCCGGCAGGGGCGATGCACTCGTTCGCGGCGAAGAAGAACAAGGTGTCGTGGAAGGTCTCGGTGTGGGGCCGCGTGCTGGGGGTGCTGCCGTACGGGCGCGTGTTCGAAGTGGTGGTCCGGCCGGGGGACAGCGATGGCGGGTGAGCCCGAGGTGCGCGTCGAGATTACCGGCGACCGGTTCCACCCCGGCGACGAGGTGGGCGGCGCGTTCGTGCTGCCGGGCGGCCCGCCGGCCGACTGCGAGAGCGTCGAGCTGTCGGTGCTGTGGCACACGTCCGGGAAGGGGACCGAGGACCTGGGCGTGATCCACTACCAGGGCTGGACCGCGGCCGACGCCACGCTCGCGGCCCTGCCGAACCCGGGGACGTTCGCGGTGCGGCTGCCGAACACGCCGTGGAGCTACGACGGCACGTTCGTGAAGGTCCACTGGGCCGCCCGGGTGCGGGTGCGGTTCGGCACCGCCGGCGAGGTGGTGGCCGAGGCGCCGTTCGTGCTCGCGCCGCGGGGGCGGTCGTGAGCGGGCGCGTCGGGACGATGCCGCGGTTAAACCCGTTCTCGGCCCGGTTCGTGGAGCCGGGGGCGATCCCGTATCGGCTTCCCGGTGGGGTCGCGGAGCTGGTGGCGCGCTTCGAGGCCGCCGGCGGGTGGGGCGAAATCGTCGGCCCGCACGGCAGCGGCAAATCGACGCTGCTGGCGAGCCTGCTGCCGCACCTGACCGCGTGGACGGTCCGCCGCGTCCGGCTGGGCACGGCCGAGAGGGCGCTGCCGGCGGACCTGTGGCCGCTCCCGGGTCCGCGGCCGCTGCTGGTGATCGACGGGTTCGAGCAGTTGGGTTGGCTCGGCCGCCGGCGGGTGGCGCGGAGGTGTCGGCGCGTCGGGGCCGGGGTGCTGGTGACGACACACCGTTCCGCCGGTCTGCCGCCGCTGCACTGCACCGACGTGACGCCCGAGGCGCTGGCGTGGGTGCTGGCGCGGCTGCTGCCGGCCGACGGGCGCGGGGTGCTCGTCGGCTTCGAAGCCGGCGAGCGGCTGCGGGCGCACCGCGGGAGTTTGCGCGAGGTGCTGTTCGAGCTGTACGACCGGTGGGAACAGGGGCGCTGAGTTCCGCCGCTCGCGGCGGTGCAAGGAATCCGCTACACTTCACGCAGTTGCCGGGCTGAGCGGAGGACGCGATGCACGACTGGACGCGGGTCACGCCGAACGAGTTCCACACGTTTCACAACAGCTGGGTCACCGCGCTTTACACCGCGCTGAACGCGGGCCTTCTCCCGCCCGACTACTACGCGATGGCCGACTTCTCGCTGCCGACGGTCATCCCGGACGTGCTGACCCTCCAGCGGTCCGCGGCCGGGCCGGCGGTCCCGGCCGGGCTCGCGACGGCCCCGCCGCGCACCCGGTTCGTGGCCGCGGAGGACCGAAAGCTCCGGCCCCGCACCCGGCGCGTGAGCGTGTGCACCAGCACGCCCCGCCGGCACACGATCGTCGCCATCGTCGAGATCGTCTCGCCGAGCAACAAGGCGAAGCGCTCCGAGCTGCGCGACTTCGTCGGGAAGGTGACCGGGGCGCTCGACGCCGGCGTCCACGTGCTGGTGGTCGACCCGTTCCCGCCCGGCCCCCACGACC
>DASPHQ010000173.1:0-3205 GCA_035629595.1 Urbifossiella sp.
CGTCGGAGGACTTCGCCGAGGCGTTCGCCATGTACGCCGTCGGCGGGAAGTACCGCGACGGCCTGAAGGCGAAGTTCCCGAAGAAGTACGCCGCCCTGAAGGGCATCTTTGAGGAGAACGCATGGCCCACAAGACCCTCGACGAGCCCACCCCGAACGGCGGGGTGAAGAGCACGCTGTTCTACCTCGACGCCGACGGCAACGAGACGACCGAGGCCGCGGCCGTGCGGCTGCTGATCGTCGAGTACGACGCGGCCGGGAAGGCGATCCACCGGACCTACGCGGCCGCCCCCGCCCGCGCCTGACGGGCGTTCGCGTTACGCTGTCGGGATGCCACCCACCGACCCCCTCACGTTCACCCGCCTCACCGCCCGGGAGGCCCGCCGCCGGCTCCTGGCGCGGGCCTCCCGGCTTCCCCCGCACCTCCGCCGCCGGCTGCCCACGATCGTCCTGGCGGAGCTGGCGAAGGCCGAGCCGCTCCTCGCCGCCGCCGCCCGGGCCGGGATGCTCCGGGCGCACCTCGACGCCGCCCGCGAGTCGGTGCGGACGCTCCGACTTCCCCCGACCAAGCCCCCGGGCGACCCGCCGACCGGCCTGGCCTTCCCCGACCCGCCCGGCGGACGGCCCCCGGTCCGGTTCCCGCAGGTCGAGCGGGCGGCCGAGTTCGTCCGCTCCCGGCTGGCGACCACGCCGGCCGAGTTCGCACGGCTCGACGCCGACGCGCAGCGGGCCGCGTTCACGGTGGCGCAGGCCGTCACCCTCGACGCGGTCGAGCGGGTGCGGGAGGCGGTCGCCGACGACGTGGCCCGGGGCGGGACGCCGAAGGAGTTCGCCGCGGCCGTCCGCGAGGCGATTGGAGCGTCCGCCCTGGCCGACGCCCAGATCGAGGCGATGTACCGCACCCACACCGCCCGGGCGTACAGCGCCGGCCAGCAGGACGTTCTCGACCATCCCCTCGTGACCGACGAGTTCCCCTACCTCGAGTATTCGGCCACGCACGACGGCCGGGTCCGGGCCGAACACCTGGCGATGGAGCAGCTGGGGCTCGACGGGACGGCGGTCTACCGCCGCGACGATCCGGTCTGGCAGCGGTTCTACCCGCCGTGGGGGTGGCAGTGCCGGTGCATCGTGATCCCGCTGTCGGTGGAGGACGCCGCGGCGAAGGGGGTGCGCGAGGCGATGAAGTGGTTGGCGACCGGCGTTCCGCCGGCGAGCCCGTCGTGGGTGCGACCGCCGCCGTTCGACATCCCGAAGGGGTGGGTTCCGACGGGGCGGAGGTTGGAGCCGGTGGTATGATTCGGGCATGAGCGACACGACGGCGGCCGGGTACGACCGCGACTCCGTGGCCGGGGTCCGCATCCTCGACCGGCAGACCGGCCGGGTTCACGTCGTCGAGGGCGATTTCGCCCGGCACACCGAGGAATGGTGGTGCGAGGGGAACGGCTCGTGCGACTGCAACCGCGCCCTGGCGTGCGGCGTGGCGGAATGGGACAACACATACTGCCTGGGGTGCAACCGCTTCATCATCCTGGACGACGCTGGCCAGCCGCGCCCCGGATGGAACGACGGGTACACCCTCCCGTAACGGCCGCCGGACGTACCCGGGATACTGTCGGGCATGTCCACGCTGTTCGCCGGCCGGGCGTGCCAAGACCCGGCCGACTTCTACCGCGCCTGCACCGACGCCGAGCCGCCCCTCAACACCTCCTGGTGGGGTACGGTCAACCTGTTCCGCAACCCGGCCGGGCGCGGGCCGGGCGCGGGCGCGATCCTGCTCACAAAGGCCGACCTCGACCTCATCAACTTCACGGCCGACAACACCCTCTCGTTCCTCGACGACCGGCGCACGTCCAACCAGATCGAGTTGAAGCGGATCACAATCACCCGCTTCTACTGCCTGTCGTCGGGTTGGGCCGACGACCCGCGCGCCGTCTACCTCTGCCGCCTCGTCGATCGGAGACACTTCCTCGCGCAGGTGCCGATCGACCGGGCCTACAACGTCCGCGACGCCGATGGCGAGGAGTACCTGCCGGCGACCACGACCGACGACGGTGACCCGTGGACGTGGGCCGACGTGGTCGCGGACATCTGGGGGGAGCTCGACGAGGGCGACGCGCCGGCCCTCCCGTTCGCCCCGGACGGGGCGCCCGAGAACCTACGCTTCCACGGCGCGACCGCGTGGGAGTCGCTCCACTCCGTCCTCGACCGGCTCGCCTGCACCACCGTCCTCGACCACACCACCGACACGTTCACAATCGTCCGCCTGGGGGACGCCGCCGGGGCCGCGGCCGTCGCGCTCGCCGCCGCCCTGGCGGACATGGACGGCGACGAGTTGCGGACGTGGGACGCCTACCACGGCGAGCCCGACCGCGGCCGGCTCCCGGAGAAGGTGCGGGTACTGTTCCCGCGCCGGCCGGTGCCGACCGACGGGAGTAGCCCGTACTTCGCCGAGGACGTGACGCTGGCCGCGACGGCGGGCGTGGCGGCCGGCACCTACGTCCAGCTGTTCGACGACCTCACGGCGATCGGCTCCGGCACCCCGACGAACGCGGCAGCGCTGACGACCCGGGCCGTCGAACGGGCCGGGGACTGGCGGCGGAAGCGGCTCGGGTACGAGCGGCGGCTCACTCTTGAGTACAGGGATTTTCGCCACGAACTGAAGCCCGGCGAGACGGCCGAACTCACCACCCTGCGCGACAACGGTCGGCCGATGGTGACACTGGTGGAGTCGGGGCCGGACGGGCGGATGGAGGACTGGCGGCCGTTCGTACCGCCGCTGGGGGCCGACCTCTCGCCGGCCCCCGAGGCGGGCAGCTGCGGCTTCCACGTCCGCAAGGTGGACTGCGTCTCGTTCGCATCCACCACCGGCGGGTCTAGTGTGGCCGTCTGGGACGCGGACGCGGTCGGCTGGGTGCTCCCGGCCCCGATCACGACCGGCGACGGCCCGGCCGTGGCGACGCTGGTCGAGGACGACTTCAACCGGTACGCGGTGAAATTGGTCAGCGAGAACGCGACGTGGCACTTGAACCCGACCGGCCGGTGCGACCGGACCGGCGCGGCGGTGTTCCGCGACAGTTACCTCCCCCTGTCGCTCCAGGAGGAGCCCGGCGAGGGGTCCGGGTCGGGGTCCGGGTCGGGCGTGGTGCCGTGCGCGGGCGAGACGATCACGCTCGCGCTGAAGTGCGTGCCGTGCTCCCTGTCGTGCG
>DASPHQ010000174.1:0-5745 GCA_035629595.1 Urbifossiella sp.
GGCACGCCGCGGCCGCGCCTCGTCGCCGCCACCCCCGCCCCGCCCCGCCGCACCCCCGAACCCGTCGCCAGCCGCACCCAGCTCGACGTGGCGGTGCAGCTGTCGTCGGCGCTCGCCACGCGGATGAAGCCGCCGCCGAAGCCGCGCCGCGACCTGCACCTGTCCACCGCCCTGTGGCTCCTCACCACCGGCGTCGCCGTCGGCCTGCTGGCCGTCACGCTGTTCACCCCGCGCGACTTCGGCACCGCCGCGCTCGTGCTCGGCGCCGCGCAGGTGTTCGCCGGGTACGTCTGGGTCGTGTGGCTGGCCGCCCGCCGCGACTGGGTGCGCGGCGTCCTCGCCGCCGTGCCGCCGCTCACCGCGTACTACCTCGGCCAGTGGAAGTACGCCCGCTTCCGGCCGCTGCGGTTCGTCGGCACCGGGGTCGTCGTCAGCGGGGTGGCGCTGCTGGCGGGGGGGATCATGCCGCACACACGGGCGTGGGCCGGCGCCGACGCCGTCGCCGTCGAGGCGCCGCCGGAGGTGAACCTCGCCGAGCGGCGGAAGGTGGACCAACTCCGCCACCACCGCGACACCCGCGGCTACGCGGCGCTGGCCAAACTCCTCCGCGAGTTGTCCCGCACCGATGCCGTCTACTCGGCCGAGGCCGCCGACCGCGACGAACTCCGCGCCGAAACGAAGGCGCTGTGCGACCACCCGGACGCCGAGGTGAAGGTGGTGGCGCTGGCGGCGTTCGCCGTGTGGGGGGCGCCGGACGAGGCGCTGGACCGTTGCCTCGCGGCCGTCCGCTCCGACAACCCGGACGCCCGGATGATGGCCCTGCGGCTGCTGCCGAAGTGGCCGACGGACCGCGTGGCGGCGGCGGTCGCCGGGCGGATGCAGCAGCGGCCGGGGCTGGAGGCCACGGCGGCGGCCAAGGCGCTGGTCGAGATCGGCGGCGAGGTCGCCGAGCGGGCCGCGGCACCGCTCCTCGGCGAGCAGTACGAGCAGAGCGTCCGCATCGCCGCGGCCGACGTGCTCGCCGAGAAGCGCGTCGCCAGCCCGAGCGCGGTCGCCACCCTCCGCGACACCATCCGCACCGCCACCGACCCGGCCGTCCGCAACGCCGCCACCTCCGCCGCGACCCGCGCCGAGGCGTGGGTGGGCAAGAAGTAGCCGACCCCGGGCGTCGTTCGGGGCAAAATCATTGTTTCCGCCGCGCCCCCCACAGGGTCGCGGAAACAAGCCCGTCCCGGGGCGTTGGCCTGACAACCCAACCGCCCTCTTCAGCCCGGAGGGCGCCTTCGCTAGCCCGGGGTGGAAACCCCGGGCGGCGTTTGCGGTGTCCGATGGGCGTGGCTCCCTGGTATCACCCCGGAGGCCGCCCGCGGGTCGCTGTCGCTCCCGAACTTACCGGTGTCCGTTCCGCGTGGCTCCCTGGTGGCACCCCGGAGGCCGCCCGGGGCTTCCGCCCCGGGCTAGCGAAGGCGCCCTCCGGGCTCAAGCCCCGAGCCGCCCGCCGCCTCGTGGCGGGCGGCTCGCCTCCGCACTTCGCGCCGCGTATCCTCACCCCACCACGCCCCACCCCGCGGACACATCCCATGCGCCGGTTCCTCCCCGCCGTCGTCGCGCTCCTCGCCGCGGCCGGCACCGCCACCGCCCAGCGCGAGTTCGGCTTCGACAACCGCAAGGCGTCCGGCCAGCCGTACCTCTCGCCCGAGGAAAGCACCAGCCGCCTCAAGACGCTCCCCGAGTTCGAGGCCAAGCTGTTCGCCGGCGAACCGCAGCTCGCCAACCCCATCGCCTTCACCATCGACGAGAAGGGGCGCGTCTGGTGCGTCGAGTGCTTCGAGTACCCGTCGAAGGCCGGCAAGAAGACGCCGCGCGACCGCATCGTCATCCTCGAAGACACCGACGGCGACGGCCGCGCCGACAAGCGCACCGTCTTCGCCGAGGGCAAAGACTTCCCCGTCACCGAGGAGCGGAAGAAGGCGGGGCTCGGCGCCTTCGACATGGCGAGCGGCATCGAGGTGGGTCACGGCGGCGTGTTCGTGGGGGCGCCGCCGTACCTGTGGTTCATCGAGAACAAGAACGACAAACCGGGGAAGTTCGACGTGCTGCTGAGCGGCTTCGGCAGCCAGGACA
This sequence comes from Urbifossiella sp., assembly GCA_035629595.1. Lineage (GTDB taxonomy): Bacteria > Planctomycetota > Planctomycetia > Gemmatales > Gemmataceae > Urbifossiella. The sequence goes on from DASPHQ010000174.1 coordinate 2,125, forward strand.
CCCACGAGACGCTGAACACCTTCCAGTGGGGGCCGGACGGCTGGCTGTACGGCCTGCACGGCGTCTTCACCCAGAGCAACGTGAAGGCCGCCGACGGCCCCGAGGTGCGGATGAACGCCGCCGTCTGGCGCTACCACCCGACGCGCAAGACGTTCGAGATTTTTAGCGAGGGCACGTCGAACCCGTGGGGCATGGACTGGCGCAACACCGACGGGCAGTTCATCCTGGCGTGCTGCGTGATCCCGCACCTGTACCACATGGTGCCGGGCGGCTCGTACAAGCGGCAGGCCGGGGCGAGCTACAACCCGCACGCCTACGGGCAGATCAACGAGATTTCGGACCACACGTTCCACAAGAAGAGCGGCTGGGCGCACGCGGGCCTCATCTCACTGGACGTGCCGCACATGCCGGAAAAATACCGCAACAGCGTCGTGTTCGGCAGCATCCACGGGTGCAGCATCAAGCAGAACATCCTGAAGGCGAACGGCAGCAGCTTCATGGCGTCGGAGGGCGACGACTTCCTGGTGAGCGGCGACAAGAACTTCCGGCCGATCAACATGCGGTGGGGTCCGAACGGCGACATCTACGTGATCGACTGGCACGACCAGAACCCGTGCCACCAGGCGAAGGCCGAGGACTGGGACTACGAGCGCGGCCGCGTCTACCGCATCCAGCTCAAGGGGACGCAGACGAAGAAGGCTGAGGACCTGGGGAAGAAGTCATCGGCCGACCTTGGCGCGATGTGGAACGACCCGAACCCCTACCGCCAGCGGACCGCGATGAGGCTGCTTGCCGATCGGTACAAGGGAAACGATTTCGACGGCGAAGTTGCCCTGGCGACACGGATCGCGACGAACGCCGACCCCGAGAACGGGGTGGCGTACCGGATGCGAATCGCCGCCGTTCATGACATCGTCGTCGCCGGCGACACACCGGGTTTCGACGCCAAGAAGAAGAACGCGAGCTACCGCGCTCTGGCGGCGCGGATGTTCGGCGAGCGGTTAAAGGACGACGAGGCCGTCGCGGCGATTACCGGGGCTACCGACTGGGCCGCAAAGGAGCCTGACCCGACCGTCCGCCGAGAATTCGCATCCGCCGCCGTTCGGCTCGGCGAGAAGCACGACGTGACGCCGCTCCTCCGCGCCCTGATGAAGCGCACGGAGGACGCCAACGACTCGCAGATTCCGCACCTCCTCTGGCTCGCCTACGAGAAGCAACTGACGCGAGCCGCGGCGGGCGGCCCGCGTCAGCGGGCTGTTCCTCAGGGCATCAGTACCGCTCAGGTACAGCCCGCTGACGCGGGCCGCTCGCCGACCGTTGACGCCGAACTCAAGTGGCTCACCGAACAGGCGCCGACCAACGCCCTCGTCCGCGACCAGATCATCCCGCGCGTCATGCGCCGCCTCGTCGCCACCGGGCAGCCGGACGACCTGGAGCGCTGCGTCCGCTTCGTTGCTTCGCAGCGCGACATGAACAGCCGCGTCGCGGCGCTCGACGGGCTCGCCGTCGGGCTCACCGGCCGGACCGTCGCCCCGCCGCCGAGTTGGGCCGCGCTCCAGGCCAACCTCGGCCGCGACCCGCGCATCGTGCCGCTGGCGAACAGGCTGGCGGTCAGCTTCCGCGACCCGGCCGCCATCCGCCGCGCGCTCGACACCGCGATGAACGCCGAGATGGACGCCGCCGCCCGCGCCGAGGCCGTCCGCCAGCTCGGCGCGCTGCGGCCGCCGGAAGCCGCGCCGCTGCTGCTCGATCTGGTGAAGGGGAGCGCCCCCGTGCCGCTCCGCGCCGAGGCCGCGCGGGCGCTCGCCGGCTTCGACAACCCCAAGCTCCCCGCCGACCTCCTCGCCGGCTGGAAGGGCTTTCCGCGCGAGGTGCGCGCCGACGTGGTGACGACGCTGGCGAGCCGGAAGGAGGGGGCGAAGGCGCTGCTGACGGCGATGGGCGCCGGCACCGTCGATCGCGCCGCCGTGACCGACAACACCATCCTGCGCATCCAGGCGTTCAACGACCGCGAGCTGAACGCCCTCATCGAGAAGGCGTGGGGCCGCACCCGGCCGACGCCCGTCGAGCTGAACGCCACCATCGACAAGACGCGGGCGTCGTTCGTCGGCGAGCAGGCGTCGTTCGCCCGCGGCCGGGCGGTGTTCGAGAACAACTGCGGCAAGTGCCACAAGTTCGACGGCAAGGGCGCCGAGGTGGGGCCGCCGCTGGAGGGCGCCGCCCGCGACATCGAGTACATCCTGACGAACGTGATCGACCCCAACCGCGTCATCGGCGCCCCGTACTTCCTGCGGACGGCGCGGCTGCTCGACGGCACCGTGTCGCAGGGCGTGCTCGCCGCCGAGGACGAGAAGTCGGTGACGCTGAAGCTTGAACAGGGCGTGCTGAAGACGATCGCCAAGGCCGACCTGGACGGCCCGTTGCAGACGGTGGAGCGGTCGCTGATGCCGGAGGGGCTGGGGTACAACATGACCCCGCAGGACTTCCGCGACCTCGTCCGCTACCTGATGGCGAACCCGTTCCTGACCGACGCGAAGGTGAACGGCGCCCCCGCTCGCGTGGGCGTGGACGGCCGCATCCCGCTGCCGGACACGAAGGGTGCGCCCGCCGTCGTGGAGGCGCGCGTGACGGCGCCCGAGAACCTGAAGCTGACGCTGCTGGTCGGCGCGAGTTCCGACTTCGAGGTGCGCATCGACGGCAAGGCGGCGGGGATCGGCAAGGGTTCGGGCGAGCGGGTGCGGCCGGACGAGGTGGAGATCGAAGTGACGCTGGCGCCGGGCGAGCACACGGTGACGATCGCGGCGCGGGCCGGTGGCGGCGCGGTGTATGCGCGGTTCGCCGACCCGGACCGGAAGCTGCGCTACCCGGACGCGGGCGAGAAGAAGTAGTTCCTCGCGGCGAGCCGATCGCCGTCAGGCGGCGGGTGAGGCGCGTCGGAGGGTGTGCGTACTATGCTCGGTCGAAAGCCTGGACGGTGGCTCGGGATTTAGCCCGGAGGGCGTCGGCGTGTAGCCCGGGGTGGAACCCCGGGCGGCCTGCGGCGTGGCCGGTGGGAGCCACCCACCTCGAACTCCGCCGTCGCCCGCCCGGGGTTCCACCCCGGGCTACACGCCGACGCCCTCCGGGCTAAAACCGAGGGTTTCGACCGAGCATACCTACGACGTTCATGACATGCTCTGACGGCGGAGTGGGGGAACCACGAACGCGGGGTCACCGGGTGCCACACGCCTCATCCCGCCCCACCGCCGCGACGAGCTGGGCGACCGTCGGCGTGGTGGTGTTCCTCCTCGCGGCGCTCAACTTCGTCCGCCAGCTCCCGGAGGTCCACTCCCTCGGCGCGGTCGTGTTCGGCGACCCCGGCCTCGGCCTCGCCGTCGACGCCCTCCTCGACGACGGCCGCGTCCCCACCCGCGACTTCGCCTACTTCTACGGCCTCCTCGGCGTCGCCGTCGACCGCGCCTGGTATGCCGCGCTCGGCCGCACTGCCGCCGCCGACACCCTGTTCCTGTTCGCGTGCAACGGCCTCCTCGCCTGGGGGCTCCTCCGCTTCGGCCGCGCCGTCGAACTGCCGCCGGCGGCGCGGTGGCTCCTCGTCGCGGGCGTGCCGGTGGCGGTGATGCC
>DASPHQ010000175.1:0-12444 GCA_035629595.1 Urbifossiella sp.
GTGGGGCGGAACCAGGCGGCCATCCGTGACTCCCGAACGCGACGGCGAGCCCTCCGCTCGCCACCCCGAACAGGGTCACCGATCCGTCGGCGGAAGAAAAGATCAACCAGCCCCGGACGGGGTATAAATACCCCCCTAACCCCCCGCAACGGGGGGGGACGGAGGGGAGTTCGGATCCACCGCCGGCCGCACCACCCCGGCGGTCGCGGCCCCCCCGCGAACCCCGCCCGCCCAAGACGCCGAAGCCCCGGGAGCGCAACCCGCGGTTCGACGCCGTGGCCGAGGTCACCGGCAGTGACCCCGCGCTGACCGGGGCTCTCCTCGGGTCCGTGTCGGCGTCGCTGGCCGGGGCGGACCCGCCGTACACGCCCGACGAGGTCCGCGAGTTCGGCCGGAAGTTCCACGCGATCTGCACGTGGGCGGCGAAGGACCGGCGCGAGCGGCCGACGCCGGTGGAGTTGCAGAACCACATCGGCAAGCTCCGGGCCGGCCGCCCCCAGGCCGTGCCGCTGCGGCCCGTGCGGGTCGCCGCGGACGTCGAGAGCAACATGGCCCGGCCGGACCTGCCGATGGCCGCCACAGACCCCCCGGGCGGCCCGCACGGCCGCCCGCCCGACCCCCACCCAGGAGACCCCGAACCGTGATCGATACGACCGCCCCGAGGAGCCCCTACGACAAGCGCGTCGAGCAGTACCTGATCGGGTGCCTGCTGCGCGACCCGAGTCTGTACGACGAGGTGCGCGAGCTGGCCGGCCCCGAGCAGTTCTACTTCGAGAACCACCGCCACATCCTCGCCGCGATCGGGGAGGCCCGGGCCGCCAACGAGCCCGGCGACCCGGTGGCCGTCCACGGCCGGCTGAAGGCCGCCGGCCGGGGGGTCGAGAAGGGGGAAGACTACCGCTACCTCGTCGCCTGCCGGGACGCGGTCGGCGACCCCGAGGCGGCCGTCGGCCACGCCCGCCGGGTGCGGGAGTTCGCGGTCTACCGCCGGCTCGTCGAGGTGGCGGTCGAGGTGGCCGCCCTGGCGACCGAGCAGGCCCGGCCGGCCGAGGAGGTCGCCGCCCGGGCGGAGCAACTGTTCGCCGAGGTGGCCGAGCTCGGGGCCGTCGGCGAGCTCGTGACGGACGCCGAGCTGATCCGGCGGCGGCTAGAGATCATCGACGGCGGGGGCGAGCCCGAAGGCTTGCGGACCGGCCTGACCGACCTGGACGCGGTCCTGAGCGGGTTGAGCCCCGGGGAACTGATCCTCGTCGGCGCCCGGCCGTCGAAGGGGAAGACGGCGCTCGGGCTGACGGTCTCGGCGAACGTCTCGCGGGCGGGGACGGCGGTGTTGATGGTGTCGCTGGAGATGAGCGGGCAGGCGATCGCGGACCGCCAGCTGGCGATGCTGTCGGGGGTGCCGATGCAGTCCTTCACCGGCACCCGGCGGGTGTCCGCCGAGAACGCCGAGGCCCTGGCCCGGGCGGCGGCCCCGGTCCCCGGCGCGGCCCCGGTGTACATCTACGACCGGGCCGCGGTGACCCCGGCCGAGGTGGCGTCCGTGATCCGCCGGGCGGTGCGGCGGAAGGGGGTCGGCCTCGTCGTCGTGGACTACGTCCAGCTCATCACCCCGACGAACCCGCGGGCGAATCGCGTGGAGCAGATCGCGGAGATCTCGCGGGCCCTGAAGGCGGCGGCCCGGTCGGCGGGCGTCCCGGTCGTGGCGCTCGCCCAGCTGAGCCGGAAGGCCGAGGACCGGGCGGACGGCCGCCCCAAGATGTCGGACCTCCGCGAGGGCGGTAACCTGGAGCAGGACGCCGACAAGGTGGTGCTGATCCACCACCCCAACCCCGACGACACCGACACCGAGCCCGTACTCACGATCGAGTTACTGGTGGAGAAGAACCGCAACGGCCCGACGGGCGACGTGGCCGTGATGTACCGCAAGAAGGCGATGCGGTTCGAGAACGCGGCTCGCGGGGCATGAGCAGCTCACCGGTCGGTCCGAGTGACCGGCCGGTGAGCCGGGCGTGCTACTTCCACCAGGCCAGTGCGGCGTGGATCGTCAGCATCCCGACGAGCTCGGCGAGCTTCCACCGCCACCCCGACCAGTGCCCAGCGCGCACCGAGTCCGGCCCCCCGGCCCTACCGGGGTTGCCCTTCGCCGCGTTGTCCGGCATCATGACACTGTCTCCTACGAAGGCTCGGCGGGAGCCCTGCCAAGAGTCACCGCCGAACCCGACCTGGGAACCGCCGCCGGGGTACACCCCCGGCGGTGTGCTTTTCGAGCCTCCCCTCTCAGGATTTCAGACTCGAACGGCCTCTTTCTGATCCGGAAGAGGCCAAGACGTCCCGACGAGGGCAGTCTTGATGAGAAAATTATGACAGAGAACCTCTGAGAATGCAGTGAGACATGCCCCCACCTGCGGGCTTTGTGAGACGCAAACTATTTAAAATCAACACTTTATGACATCGCAACCGCCCCACTCCAGTGTCGGTGCAACAACTGACGTTTAGCCCGCTAACCTGCCCGATCCGACCAGTGGTTATGCTTCGCACGGTGATTTCGTGGCGCGAAGCGGCGTCGGCTCTGCACCCGGCCGGAGCGGCCGCAGCGTGATTCATGGTGCGGAAAGCCCACCCGTGCCGGGTGAGGCCGGCCTCACCCGGCCGGCCTCACCCGGCCGGCCCGCACGGCGTTCCGGCTACGATCGTGGCGGGGTGCCACATGCGGAAGATCACGCCGAAGCAGCAGCGGTTCGCCGAGGAGTACCTCGTCGACCTGAACGCAACGCAGGCCGCCATCCGGGCCGGCTACAGCCCCTCGAACGCCGACAAGATCGGGGGGCAACTGCTAGGGAAAAGGGGGGTCGAGGAGGCCGTGGCCGCTCTGGTGGCGAAGCGGTCGAAGGATACGGGCGTTACCGCGGCGGCGGTCCTGAGCCGGTGGTGGCTGATCGCCACGGCGGACGCGAACGAGCTGATCGAGTACCGGCGGACGTGCTGCCGGCACTGCTGGGGGGATGGCTTCGGCCACCAGCGGACCCCCGGCGAGATGGCGAGCGACCGGGCCGCCCACGCCGCCGAGCGGCGTAAGGCCGCTGCCCAGCGGAAGCCCGCCCCGCCGCGGTTCGACGAGGCCGGCGGCGACGGCTTCGACCACACCCGGCCGCCGAACCCGCGGTGCCCGGAGTGCTGCGGCGACGGGGTCGGGGTGGCGCACGCGAAGGACACCCGCAACCTCTCCCCCGCGGCCCGCGCGTTGTACGCCGGCGTGAAGGTGACGAAGGACGGGCTGGAGGTAAAGCTGCACGACCAGCTCGCCGCGATGGCGAACGTGGCCCGGCACCTTGGGATGTTCGAGGACCTGCACAAGCACGAGCACTCGGGGCCGGGCGGGAAGGCGATCCAACATGACCACCACACCGACGAGCTCCGCGGCCTCTCCGACGCCGACCTGGCAGCTCGACTTGCAGCGGCTCAAGAGCGAGTTCGAGCGGCGGCAGCGCTCGGCGGTGGAGGCGGCCCGGCAGGTGGCGGCGGGGCTGGAGGCGGAGCAGAACCGGCGGCTGGCGGAGAAGGGCCGGCACCGGCTGAGTGACTTCCTCCGCGCGTCCTGGCACCAGGTCGAGCCCGGCCGGCCGCTGGTGTGGGGCTGGCACCTCGACGCCATCTGCGAGCACCTCGAAGCGGTGACCCTCGGGCAGATCAACAACCTGCTCATCACCATCCCGCCGGGCTGCACCAAGAGCCGCACGGTGGACGTATTCTGGCCCGCGTGGACGTGGCTCCCGGACCGGTGGGCGGAATGCCGCTGGCTGTTCTTCAGTAACTCGGACGAGCTGGCGACGCGCGAGTCCATGGCCTGCCGCCGCCTGCTCGAATCCAACTGGTACCGGCTCCACTACCCGGACGCGGTGAAGATCACGACCGACCAGAACACGAAGACCTGGTACGAGAACGAGCGGGCCGGCCACCGGCAGAGCATGAGCATGTTCGCCACGGCGACCGGCAAGAAGGGCGACATCATCTGCGTGGACGACGCCAACGACGCCGAGAAGGTGCAGGGCGAGGCGAACCGGAACCAGATCAACAACCGGTGGGACCAGGCCATCTACGACCGCGTCATCGACTTCAAGACCGGCCGCCGTGTGCTGATCGGCCAGCGGACGCACAAGAGCGACCTGCTGGGGCACGTCCGCGAGACCGGCGAGTTCGAGGAGCTGTGCATCCCCGAGGAGTTCGAGCCGTCGCGCCGGCGGACGATGACGACCGGTTGGACCGACCCGCGGAAGGCCGAGGGCGAGCTCCTGCGGCCGGACCAGTTCGGCCCCGAGCAGAAGGCCGCCGCGGTGAAGCGGCTCGGGACGAGCGGTTACCGGGCCAAGCATCAGCAAGACCCGATGAGCAAGGAGGGCTACCGGTTCAAGGCCGCGTGGCTGAAGCGGCGGTGGCGGCGCGACCCGTCGAGCCCGGACTTCGTCGTGCTCGAAGACGAGCGCGGCCCGTACCGGTTCAAGCTCACCGGCACCCCGCGCTTCGCCACGGCCGACGGCGCCGCCTCGGCGAAGCGGACGGCCGACCGGACCGCCGTCGGCGTGTGGGCGAACAGCCCCCGGGGCGACCTCCTCTGGCTCGACTGCGTGGCGAAGCGGCTCGAAATCCCCGACCAGCCGAAGCTCCTGGAGGAGGTGTACGCGCGGCACAAGTTCAAGAGCATCGGCGTGGAGGCCGTGGCGTCGAACCGGGCGTTGTTCCAGTTCGCCCAGCGCCAGCACCTGGCCGCGATCCCGCTGGACCCGAAGGGGCTGGACAAGCTCGCCCACGCCCAGGGTGCGCTCATCCTGGCCGAGGCCGGCTCTCTCTGGCTCCCCGACCCGACCGCCGTCCCCGGCTTCCCCCTCGACGACGTGCTGAACGAGCTGCTCCAGTTCGCGGGCACCAACGAAGACGCCCACGACGACCTCGTCGACATCCTGAGCTACGCGGTGGACATGCGGCCGCGGGTCGGGGCCGTCGGCGGGGGGAAGGCGCCGTTCACGCACTCGCCGACCGGGAAGTAGCTCGTGACCGACGAGGCCGCCCTGCTCGCCGCCGTCCGCGCCCACCCCGACGACGACACCCCGCGGCTCGTCTACGCCGACTGGTGCGACGACTACGGCCGCGCGGAGCGGGCGGCGTTCGTCCGGTGCCAGGTGGCGTTGGAGCGGATCGAGGAACCAGCGACGCACGCGGCCAAGCCGGTTGAAGGGTGTCTCGGGTGCCAGTTGATCGCAGAGGAGCGGGCTCTCCGGGACCTGGTCGGCTGCGACGGCGTCCCGGTCGGCATCGGGAGCATTCAGGTGACGTGGCGACGCGGGTTCGTCGAGGCGTGCGAGGTGTCGGCCGAGGCGTGGGTGCGGCACGGGGACGCGCTGCTGGCCGCGCACCCGGTGAAACGGGTCCGCCTGACGACGCGGCTGATTTACCTGATCGGGACGCGGGAGGGCGACGAACGACTCTACCGGCTGCGTGGCCGCAACGTCGTGCGTCTGCCGGCCGCGTGGGGCGATCGGTCGGCCCGGACGGAACTCGGGCTGCTCGCCGCCGAGTGGCCGGAAGTCGTCACCTTCGACCTGTCGGCGGCCGCAGTGCGACGGCGGGGGCTGGCTCGCCGACGGCGGGGGCGGTAGGTGCGGACGCCCCGACATCGCCCCGGGCTCGCCCGCGCGGGTAGAATCGACACCCGAGGGGATCCATATGGCCGACGTGGTGCTGGTTCTCCCGCGTCAGTGGGACGCCTACAACGCCGGGCACTACGCCGTCAGCGGGTGCGTGCTTGTGACCGACGCCGGCGTGCTCATGTCCCACAGCCTCCTGCCGCGGCGGGTCGTCGAGGTGGAGACGCCCGGGCGATGGCCGACGATGTGGGATGAGGACGCGATCCGTGCGACGCTCGACCGGCTCGAAGGGGCCGAGTAACCGGGGGAGGTTCATCATGGCGAAGGGGTGGTTTACGGGCCGGCGGTTCCGGGAATCGCGGCTGGTGATGATGCCGCCGGACGTTCACGTCATGTTCCGCGCCGCTCACTGGCTGGCGCACGGCGACCTGATGGCCCCCAGCCTGCTCGACATGCGGGACGGCCCGCCGCGCGTCGGCCTGTTCGACTGGATGGACGAGTCGGTCGCCGGGCACTGGCTCGTCGGGCGGGAGTTCAAGCCGGGCGACATGGGCCTCACGTCCGACATGGCCCGGGAGTATCTCGAACGCCGCTGGCCCGGGGTGGTGTTCGTGCTGCTGGCGCACGCGGCCGACGAGGGCGTCATCCGCATCAGCGTCCCGGCGCCGACCGCGGACGGCCTCCGCGACCTGATCGCCGTAATGCGCCGCGCTCACCCCGAGGAGCGGGTCATCATCGCCCCGTCGCTCGAATCGGTCGGCGCGGCGTACTGCGGGGCCGCGCAGCTGGACCGCCTGCCGGAACTGACGAGGGTGGAGGTGGAGGGGGTGCGGGTGACGAACCACCCGCCGGAGTTGCGGATCGCGCTCACGGGGCACCGGCTGCTGTCGCTGCGGGTCGTCGTCACCCCGCACGTACTGCGGCCGGAAGTTGTGCCGGCGTCGTGGGCGATCGCCCGGCCTGTGCCCCGCCACGGCCCGCCCGCGCTCGCCGCGGCGTACCCGGCCTGGCACGCGATGAAGGAGACTCGGCGGCCGCCCGTGCCGGTGTTGCGGTTGCCGGATGGGGTTGTCGATGCGAATGACGTGTTCGAGCAACTGCTCGCCGAGTGCTCTGCGCCCGCGACCGTGCTGCCGTCGGTCGCGGCGAGTTGGGAGTCCGCCCCGACCGACGTGGTGGGCAACCTGCGGGCCGCCCGGGCGACGATGGAGCGGGAGTCGATCGGCCGGCCGGGGGAGCCGATCGACGAGGCCGACACGCCTTTCGAGGTGGGGCCGGGTTAGCTCAGGGTGAGCGTCTTGTTGTTCGGCAGGAGCCAGTTCACTTCCTGGGGGGTGCAGCGCACGCACTGCGCGGCGTAGTTCCCCCCGCGGCCGTTCCGGTCGTCGAGGGTGGCCCCGGCGTACAGCGACACCGTCCCGCCGATCGTCAGCACCTTCGGCGCCTGCGTCAGGTCGAGCGTCCCGCCGCTGGCGACCGTCGGGGAGTTCGCCGGGTTCGCGGTCGATCGCCACACCAGCCGGCCGCCGTCGATCGTCAGCGCCCCCGTCCCGGCCCCGCCGACCGTCACCTCGCCGCCGTCCAGCGTCAGCCCGTTCGACCAGCTCGACAGGATCAAGGCCGTCACGTCCTGTAGGAGCGTCCCCGCGACGCTGCCGAGCGTCACCCCCGACCCGATGCGGAGGCTGGCGTCCGTCGCGGTCAGGGTGCCGACCGTGGCCGTCTGGCCGACGTTCGGGGCGATGGCGAGCGCCCCGCCGGCGATCTGGTACACGCTCGCCGCCCCGGTGGCGTACACCTCGACGACCTCCTCGCCGATCGGGGCCGGCACGCCGCCGCGGATCGTCACCGTCACCGCGCCGCCCGCCGTGCTCTTGAATCGGAACTGCCCGGGCGCGTCGCGGTCGGTGCCCTCGATCTCGATCGTCGCCCCGGCCGTCTCCAGGTGCGTCGGCCGGTACTCGGGGTAACCGTTCGGGTTCACGTCGTCGAGGCCGATGGCGCCGATGTACGTGTCCCGGCGCAGGACGGTGTACGTGACGCCCGTGAACGCCGCCAGGTTATAGAGCACCGGCACGCTGCCGTCCTGAAACACCAGCCGGTCGAGGTTCGCCGGCAGCGCCGCGCCGGCGTAGTTCGCGGCGTCGCCCAGGTCGTTCGGCGACAGTGCCGCCACCGTCGTCGCCAGCACGGTCGCGTTCGTCCCGCCGTCCGTCTTGCTGATCGTGATGGGGGCGCCGTCCTCCGGGCCGACCGCGGTTACCACGTTCGTCGCGCTCGTCCAGGTGATCTCCTCGAACTCCGGCTCCTCGCTCGCCTCGCACGCCGCCGCGATCTCCGCGGCCGTCGTCGTGGTGTTCGTCGTCGAGGGCGTCACCACGACGGACTTCGTCCCGCCGGTGGTGACGGTGATGGTGTCGCCGGTGTCGGCCGTCGTCACCGTGAGCGTGCGAGTCATGGCCCGCCGGCGCTGCCGGCCGACCCAGAAGATGTCAGCCATCGGTCGCCCCCTTCGAGTCGTGGCAGAACTTGGACCGCTTGGACGGCGCCCGGAGTTTGACCCGTCGCCGGATGCACACGCGGCGGAGGTGGTTGAAGGTCAGGCCGTGTCGCGCGGCCGCGGCCCGCAGGCTGTATCCGCGGCGGTAGTCGCGGACCGCGGCGTCGTAGCCCACCCCCGGCGCGTGCAACTCCACCGATCGTCGCCGGTACGCTTCTCGCTTCTCTCGCTCGGCCGAAACGCACTTCAGGCGGAGCGGGTGATCGGGGAACGCCGTCGCCCTGGCGTCGCCCTTCACGACCGCCTGAACGTAGACGAAGTGAATCCCGAACTCCGCCGCGATGGTCTGAAGGGTCGCGCCCGCGAGTCTGCGTCGGAACACCTCCAACACCTTCTCGTCGGGCAGCTTCACCCGACCGTACCGGGCAACCGCCTGCTTTTCGTGCCTCGGAAGCATGACCCACCCCCTTTCGTGTCGCCCAGCCTACCGGGTACGCCCCGACCCCCCGGGCGTACCAGCGACACTTTGCTCATGGCGTGGGAGGAGTGGAAAGAGGTGCTGCTGCCGGGCCGCCAGCGCGACCGGCACGGCGACTGGTTCGAGTTCACCCCGCGGGACATCCGGGCCGCGTTCAAGAACGTGGGCCGGATGCTGTCGCGGGGGGTGAGCCTCCCCGGCGTGTGGGAGCACGTGAAGGTCGAGGCCGGCGACACCGACGCCCGGAAGGCGGCCTACGCGAAGTACACGTTCGGGCACGTCGTCGGGCGCCGGCTGAACGGCCGCGGCGGGCTCGACCTGCGGCTGAAGGGCGAGGACGAGCGCGACCTGGAGCAGCTGCGAAAGACGCGGTTCGTGAGCCCGAAGGTGTGCCCGGGCTACTCGGACTCGAAGGGCGGGGAGTACCGCGGGCTGACGATCGCCCACGTCGCGGCGACCCCGACCCCGGTCCAGTTCTGGCAGAAGCCGTTCGAGCTGTCCCGGGGGCGACCCCTGTACCTGAGTTTCCAGCCCGGAGGCGATGCGATGCCCGACGACCCGAAGAAGCCCGTGGACGGCGACGGCAAGAAGACCGGCGCGAAGACGCTGGCCGACGTGATCGACGCCCTGCGCGAGAAGGGGTTCAACATCCCCCAAGAGGTGACCGACGAGACGGGCCTCGTGATCGCCATCAAGGCCGGCGGCGACCTCGACGGCGGCGGGGACACCGACCCGGATCTCGAACTCGACGACGCGGTCGCCGGCACCGACGCCACTGCGAACGCGCCCGGGGCGCCGATGCTCATGTCGGAGAAGCGAGTCGGCCCGTTCCGCAAGATGACGCGCCGCGACCTGGGCGCTCGGGTGAACAAGCTGCTGGCCACTGGTCGCGTCGCCCGGCCGACCGCCGTGAAGCTGATGAACCAGGTGAAGACCGTCGAGATGTCGTTCACCACCGATGGCGAGTTGTACCGGAACCCGCTGGCGGACCGGATCGCCGCGTACGAGGACTTGCCGAAGCACTCGGCCTGGAAGCCCGACGGCCGCACCGACGCCCGCGACCTGTCCGTCACCGAGATCGACCCCCCGGACGAGCTGCGGGGCGACGGGAAGAAGGCCGACGAGGAGGCCACCAACTTCCTCCTCGGGCCGACCCGCGAGGCCGCGGCCGTCGCCGGCAAGAAGTAACCCTCGGCCGTCGCCGACATGGGTCCGGAGTTTCCGGACCCATGTCGGCGACACCTCGAACCCCCGACCCCGGAGCCGCTCCCGTGAATACTGCTGTCCTGCTCGGCCGCCCCGGCATCGGCACCCGCAGCTCGATCAGTCACCGCATCGTCAGCCAGGACGGGAACTTCGTCTGGCTCCCGGGCGGCGGCACGATCGACGGGGCGAAGTCCCGCGACCCGGGCAACGCCGACGACACCCTCGCCCTCCGCGCCGGGCTCCCGATGGGCATCGTCACGGCGTCCGGGAAGTACGCCACTAGCTTCTTCGGCGTCACCGCCGGTGCGCTCGCCGGGACCGGTACCACCTTCAGCGTGCCGGTGGCCGCGGCCGTTGAAATCGTCCGCCGGGTGGGGGCGACCGGCACGCTGAAGATCATCGGCCCGCCGGGCGCCGCCGGCGTCGTGCGGGTGCTGACCGTGACGTACAGCGCGGTGGACGTCGTGACCGGCGCCCTGACCATCACCGCCCTCGGCGTGAACGAGGTGCAGACGGTCAACCTGTCCACCGCGGGCACGGGCGGGAACCTCCGGCTGCTCGTGCAGAAGGTGGACGGGACGTTCGCGCTGACGCCGAACGTCGCCTGGAGCGCGACCGACGCGACGCTCCTGTCGAACCTGAACACCGCCCTCGACACGGCCACCGGCGTCGTCGGCGGGATCGTGGCGACGGCGATCGCCGCGACCGACACGGACCTCGGGTTCGTGCTGACGTACAGCGGCACCGGGTACGCGGGGAACACCTGGGCGCTCGCGCAGGTGGACACGATGTTCACGTCGAACACCGGCGCGAACGTCGTGCGGACGACGACCGGCGTGCCGGGGGCGTTCGTGGCGGGGAGCCTCATCGCGGACACCGACGGCTCGCACGTCCCGCGGACCGTCATCCCGGACGGGTGGGGGTTGCAGATCAGCCAGCCGACCGCCGGCGATACCGACTTCCCGCAGATCCCGGTCGCGGGGATTCTGCGGACGGACATGATCATCAACTACCCGGCCGACGCCAGCACGAAGGCGTGGTTGCGGGCCTCGATGTCCGCCGTCGGCACCGGCGGGTTCGCGTTCACCGACCAGTTCTAACCATCCCCACGGGCCTCGCCCACCACCGCGTACCTGGAGTCCTCCGATGCCCGTGACGATGGAGAGCCTGCTCGGCTTCGCCCCCCTGATGCAGGCCATCAAGGAGGTGGAGAGCGGCGTCCCGAAGCCGCTCCCGCCGGCCTTCTACGCCGTCCGCCCGGCCGACCGCATCGTCGGCGACCGGGCCAAGAACTTCCGGTACAGCGGCAACCGCAAGCCGGCCCGCATCACGCCGTACGGCTCGCCGCCGCGACAGGTGTCGCTCCTGGGGCGGACGGTCCAGGACATCGTTCTGCTCCACACGATCGAGAACGTGCGGTTCCGGCAGGAGTTCCTCCGCGTCCTCCTCGACTGGAAGGCCGGCAGCTACACCGCACAGACGATGGCGCGGACGGAGATCCTCGAACAGACCACGGAGTTCCGCACCCGGTTCGACGTGCTGCGGACGGCCTGCGTCCACAACAACCTCGCGGCCGCGGGGAAGCTCTACTTCAACTCGGCCGGCGAGCTGCTGCCGAACTCCTCGGGCGCGGCCACCGTGATCGACCAGGGCGTGCCGGCGGGCAACACCGGCACGCTCCTCGACTCGGCGGGGAACGTGATCGTCGGGGCGAGCTGGGCGGTCACCACGACGGACATCCCCTCGCACCTCATCAAGGTGAAGAAGCGGGCGCTGCAGCTGACCGGGACGCCGCTGCGGTACGCCTTCTACGGCGAGAACATCCCCGGCTATATGCTGCGGAACGACTTCATCAAGACGTACTTCGCCTTCAACCAGTCGGTCCTGAACGCCTTCCAGGCGACCGGCCGGCCGGTGCAGGACATGTTCGACCTGATCTGGCTCCCCGGGTGGATGATGTTCAACGAGGACACCAACGGGGCCATCCAGGAGCCGTTCCCGGCCGACCAGATCACGTTCGCGCCCGAGCCGACGCCGGACACCTACGGCGTCATGGAGGGGTCGTACATCGTGCCGAAGAGCTTCCAGCCCGAGGCGTCGATGGACGCCGCGCTGGGGAACCTCGACATGGCCTACGGCATGTTCGAGTACGCGAAGGTGCTGCCCTGGGACCTGCCGAACGCCGAGTTCATCGGCGGCGACACGATGCTCGCCTGGCTCAAGCGGCCGAACTGTTATTTCTTCATGGACACGACCCCCTAACCCGCTCCCGCCGCCCGCACCCCGGGCGGCGAGCCCCTTACCCGCCCGACGGAGGCCCGACCGTGGCAGACCGAGTGAAGTGGGCCGCCGACCTGATTCGGCGGCTGGAAGCGACCGGGACCGGTGCGGCAAAGCTGAACATCCTCCGCGCCGCGCGGCAGGATCGGTTCGCCGCGAGCCCGCACCTGCCGGACACCCATCCGGACCGGCACCTCACGGCGGCCGACGCCGTGGCGATGCTTGACTCGCACCCCCTGACCGCCGGCACCCTGACGGCGGTCAAGGCCCGCGCGTTCGTCGAGGTGGGCGAGTGGGCCGAGCCGGTCGCCGGGCCGAGCCGGTTCGCCGACGAGGGCGTG
>DASPHQ010000176.1:0-2273 GCA_035629595.1 Urbifossiella sp.
GAACACGTCGGCCGACTCGCGCTGGTAGTCGCGCACCCGGAACGGCAGCCCGGTCGTGGCGATCTCGCGCAGCTGCGTCGGCAGCGCCGACCCCTCCGCGTAGCCGGCCAGGTCTTCCGCCGGGTAGCCGACGGCGATCAGCGCCAGCTTCAGCACGCCGCGGTACGCCGGCTCGACGGCGTAACTCACGTCGTCGAGCTTGTCGCCGAGGTACTCCTTCACCTTCTTCTGGCGGGACAGCTCGACCAGCAGCGGCTTGTCGGCGCACACCAGGCGCAGCCCCTCCCCGTGGCGCTCCAGCCGCACGCGGCCGTAGCGCGACACCGTCTCGGCGATGTCGGCGGGGAGGTTGCTGGGAATCGGGAACTTGGTGTACTGCTGGAGGACGGCGACCATCTGCTCGGCGGTGAACCCGGCGGCGGCGGCGTTCCACAGCGACAGGTTGCTGATGCGGTACGTGTGGATGTGTTCGGGGCTCTTTTCGAGCTCGGCGAACGGCGCGAGGGCGTCGCGGGCCTCGGCGTACCGGGGGTTGTCCACCTCGACCAGCACCGAGCGGTCGCCCTGGACGATGAACGGGTTGGTGGGGTCGAACGCCGGGGCGGCGTGGTAGACGAGCGGCTTCGGCGGCATGGTCACCGGCGGTGGTCGTGGTCGGGGCCGAACCGAACCATGCTACCGGTGCGCGGCGGAGCGCGGCAAGGGGAAACGGATTTGGGGGCCGGGTCGGTCAAAGTAGTAGGCACACTCCGTGTGCCGTCGTACGGGGCAGCGACGGCACACGGAGTGTGCCTACTACTTTGGGCGATCCGCTCGCGGCCGCGCCTCCCACCCTTGCACCCCGCCGCCGGTTCGGGTCTGATGCCGGGATGGACTTCTCCCAGGACGAACTCTTCGACGCCTGCGACCGGCTCGTCCACGGCCTCCTCGACCGCGCCGGCGTCGTCCAGCCGCCGGTCGACGCCCTCCGCCTCGCGGAAGACCACCTCGGCATCCCCGTCGAAGTGGTCGAGCCCGAGCCGGACGACCCCGACGGGCGGCCGCGGCGCCGCCGGCCGTCCGCGGGGATCGTGCTGAACCCGCGCATGACCGCCGAGCAGCGCCAGGCCGCGGCCGCCCAGGGGATCGCCTGGCACCTGCTGCCGGACCTCCTCCGCAAGATCGACATCGTTCCCGGCAGCGAATCCCGGCAGGCGGCGACGCACCTCCGCGGCCTCCTCGCGGCCCGGGTGCTCGTCCCCACCCGGCTCCTCAAGTCGGCCCTGCGGGAGCACAAGTACGACGTGCCGGCGCTGCACGGGGCGTTCCGCACGGCGCGGATGGAGGCCGTCGCCCTGCGGCTGCTCGACCTCGACTCGCCGTGCGTCATTGCGGTGGTGGACGACGGCGTGGTGGCGGTGCGGCGCGGCAACGGGGCGCCGACCGACCGCAGGCTCACCGCCGCGGAACAGCAGTGCCACGACCGGGTGGCGCAGCTGGAGTTGCCCGAGCGGGTCCGCGCCGACGGGTGGACGGCCGACGGGTGGCCGGTGCCGAACCGGCCTTTTCGGCGGGTGCTGCTGCGCGCCGTGCCGGACGAGCTATAATGCCCGCACGACCCGGCCCCGGCGGCTGCCTAACAGCCGCCGGGCTTTTTCGTCCGCGACGGGTCGCCCCGAGTTGTCGCCCCCGCGAGTGTCCGCGACGGACCGCCCAGGAGTTCTCCGATGACCGACGACCGCATCCCGATGACGCGGGAAGGGTACGACAAGCTCCGGGCCGAGCTCGACCGCATGCGGAACGTCGAGATGATCGCGGTGACCACGCGGGTGGCCGACGCCCGCGCCATGGGCGACCTGAGTGAGAACGCCGAGTACCACGCCGCGCGCGAAGACCAGGGCATGCTCCAGGCCAAGATCAACGACGTGTCCGACCGGCTGGCGCGGGCGACGATCGTTGACATGACGACGCTGCCGAAGGACACGGTGGCGTTCGGGAGCAAGGTGAAGGTGATGGATCTGGATTTGGACGAGGAGGAGACGTACGAGCTGGTCGGCCCGGGTCAGGAGAACCCGGACAAGGGCCGCATCCTGACCGGCAGCCCGATCGGCCAGGGGCTCCTCGGCCGCAAGAAGGGCGACACGGTGGAGATCCCGGTGCCGCGCGGCACCATCCGGTTCAAGGTGCTGGAGATCTCGCTGGCCAGCGGGATTTGACCGAATCCGAAAGCGAGCGGCGGGGCGTCAGCCCGCCGGTGCGACCCCTGTAGTGGTTGGGGTCGCACCGGCGGGCTG
>DASPHQ010000177.1:0-3200 GCA_035629595.1 Urbifossiella sp.
TCCGACAGCGGGCAATTCATGGCGGTACAGCACGCGGCCGCGGCGGCACTGCGCGACGCGTCAATTCCCGTGGCGGTGAAGTCGAAGTACGAGCGCCGCCTGCGGAAGCTGGTGGCCGCGCTGAAGCCGGTGGGGTTCGACTGCGCGATGCCGGGCGGCACGTACTTCCTGTACACGCGCGCCCCGAAGGGGGCCGCCGGCCGCACCTTCGCGAACGCCGAGGAGGCGAGCCAGTACCTGATCCACGAGCAGAGCGTGTGCTGCGTGCCGTGGGACGACGCGGGGGCGTTCCTGCGGTTCTCGGTCACGTACATCGCCGCCGACGAGGCCGAGGAGGACCGGCTGATGGGCGAGACGGTGAGCCGGCTGAAGGGGATGAGCCTGACGTTCTGAGCTGGCGTGGTCTCCTCGTCGCCGGTCCGGGCTGAAAGCCCACCCGCCGCGGCGGGTGGGCTTCGCCACACCCCAACCCTATGAGGTGATCGAAACGGCTTTCAGCGGCCCTACGGGCGGGCGGTGGCGAACAGCCGGACGAACCGCGGGTCGGCCGCCAGCCGGCGGAAGCACGGGCGGGTGCGGATGTCGTCCGGGTGCTCGTCGCGGAAGCCGCCCGCCAGAACCCGGCCGAGGCCGTCGAGCACGGCCTGCCAGCGCGGGTTGTCCGGCGGCAGGCCGTCGTGGTCGGCCAGGAGGGCCTGCATCGTCACCCGGTGGAAGTGATAGCGGAGCACGTTCGGGTACAGCTTCTGGGCCTCGTCGAGGAAGGCTTCGACGCGCCGGGCGTCGGCCGCGGCGGCGGCGCGGGCGGCGGGGTCGGTGCCGTCCGCGAGGAGCTGCGCCCGGACCGCGTGGGCGTCGGCCAACACCTCCCGGGTGCGGAAGCCCGGCTGCCCCTTCTCGCTCACCGTCTGCTCCGCCGCCTGGGTGAGGGCCGCGAGCGCCGCCCGGCGGTCGTCGCCCTCGCCGCGCCGCTCCAGCAGCGTCAGCCGGCCGACCTCGGTCAGGTTCGCCGCCATGTCCACCAGGTACTCGGCGTGGTTCGGGCCGGACTTCACCAGCGCCTCCCGGTGGGTGAGCGCCTCGTGCGCGTTCTGCTTGGCGGTGGCGTAGGCCCGGTGTCGGGCTTGGACGCTCGCCAGGTTCATCCAGCTCCGGCCGAGCTGGAACCGTGCCAGTTCGAACTCCGCCGGGTCGGCCGCGGGGCCGGCGGCTTTCAGCACGTCGAACACCTTCTGCCGGACGCGGTGCGAGTCCCAGTAGTCGCGGTCGGCGTCGGGCACCTCGCCGAGGGTCAGGAACTCGTCGCCGCGGTACCCGTACCCGCGGCCGAGCTCGCGCAGGCAGCGGACCGCCCACGCCCGCTCGGCCGGCTCGGCCGCCAGCAACAGGTCTACGCTCTGCCCCGGGTACAGCCCGGCGACCCGGCGGCGGTGGTCGATCGCGCGGGAGAAGGCGTCGCGGGCGGCGGGGATGTCGTAGCGCCGGCGGGCCAGTTCGCCCCGGATGTGCTCGACCTCGGCGAGTTGAAGCGCGGCGGTGTCGCGGGCGCGGCCGTCGCTGGCCGCGTACACCGCGGCCCACAACCGCTCGGCCTCGGCGCACGCGGCCGCCGCCTCGTCGTCCCGGTTGCGGTCGTACAGCACCCGCGCCACCTTGACCAGCGCGTCGCCCAGCCGCGGGCGGTGGCGGGGGTCGGCCCCGGCGACGGCCGCGAACCCGTCGCGGGCCTGCCCGAACAGCAGCCCGGCGGTGTCGTGCCGGCCGCTCTGGTGCGCCTGCTCGCCGACGCCGTAGGCCAGCTCGGCGAGGGCCGCGCGGTCCGGGCTCGGGTCGGTCAGCGCCTCGTCGATGTACTGCTTGTAGTAGTCGGCCAGTTCGCCGTGGAGGTTGTTCAGGCCGCGGGTGCTCCGCAGTTCGCCCGTCGTCAGGTGGTGCTTGATGGCGTCGAGCGCCCGCCGCGACTTCTCGCCCCGCTCCCGGAGCCGGGCCGCGGCCTCGCGCTCGGCCTCCCGCCGCAGGTGGTCGGCCCGCTCCCGCTCCGCCGCCAGGTCCCGGTCGTGGTTCTTCTCCGCCTCCTGCCGCATGGCGTACACCGCCCCGGCCGCCAGCAGCACCGCCAGCAGCACGCCGGCGGCCACCGCGGCCGACTCCCACGGGCGGCGGCGGAACTGCCGCCACCCGCGCTCCCACGCCGGCGCCGGCCGGGCCGCGATCGTCTCGCCGTCCATCCACCGGCGCAGGTCGGCGGCCAGGTCGGCGGCGGTCGCGTACCGCCGGGCCGGCGCCTTCGCCAGGCACTTCAGGCAGATCGTCCCCAGGTCGCGCGGCAGCCGCGGGGCCAGCCGGCTCGGCGGCGCCGGGTCGGCCCACCGCACCTGCTCCAGCGTCTCCACCATTGTGACGCCGCGGAACGGCGGCCGGCCGGTCAGCAGCTCGTACAGGATCGCCCCGAGGCCGTACACATCCGCCGCCGGCCCCACGTCGCGGACGCTCCCCGACGCCTGCTCCGGGGCCATGTAGCTCGGCGTCCCCATCAGTGCCCCGCTCGGCGTCAGCCCCGACGACAGCTCGTACTGCTTCGCCAGCCCGAAGTCGGTCAGCTTCAGCGTGCCGTCCTTCGCCCGGAGCACGTTTGCCGGCTTCAGGTCGCGGTGGATCACCCCCTGGTCGTGGGCGTACTGGATTGCCTTCGCCAGCGTCTCGGCCATCTCCGCCGCCCGCCGCGGCTCCTGCGGCTGGCCGCGCAGCTCCCGGTCGAGGCTGCCGCCCTCGGCGTACTCCAGCACCAGGTACGGGTGGCCGTCGGCGGTCGTCTCGATCTCGAAGATGCGGGTGATGTTCGGGTGCTCGAGCCTCGCCGTGATCGACGCCTCGCCGCGGAACCGGCTCGCCTCGAACGCGTCCGGGGTCAGCAGCACCTTGATCGCCACGTACCGCGACAGCTTCCGGTCGGCCGCCTTGTACACCCGCCCCATGCCGCCGGCGCCGAGGTCGCCGACCACGTCGTAGTCGCCGAACGACAGCGGGGCCGCGGGGGCGAGCCTGCCCCCGTCGGCCTCGACGGTCGAGTCCGGCTTGGGGAGGTGGGCGGCCGTGCGCGTGGCGCCTGAGTCGGTGGGGGCCATGACGGGTCCGGTGGCGGGGCGGCGGACACAAGGGATAATACGGAGGAACCCGGCCGGACCGGACACGCCGGCGCG
>DASPHQ010000178.1:0-2334 GCA_035629595.1 Urbifossiella sp.
ACCGCCGCCCGGAAGAACTCCCCCAACCGGGGGGCGTCCTTCCGGGCGGCGACGTACTTCCCCCCGGTCTCCGCCGCGATTTGAATCAGCGGCTCCTCCTCCATCCGCGACCGCACGAAGTCCGGCGGCAGATCCTCGCGCGGCTGGAACTCCAGCGGGTTGCCCTCGACATCGGGCACCAGCGACTGTTGATTCGGGTCGCCGATGCCGACCGTGTGAACGGGGATGGATGCCGCCCGCGCGGCGTCCGACCCGCGGCGCCATTCCTGGTCGGCGGCCCCGTCCGGGTCGTCGCCGTCGGACACGAGGATGATGTCCTGCGAACCGGGGAAGCGCGGGTCGTGTGTGACCACGGCCAGGCGGAGGGCGGCGCCGATCCGGGTGCCCGACACGGCGTCCGGGGCGGGGCGGAGGTCGGGGGTGAGGTGCCGGCCGTCGATCTCGTCGAGCACCGCCGCGGCGTGGTCGTAGTCGGTGGTGAGCGGCACCAGCACCTTCGGCCGGGCCGCGAACACGACTACGGCGACGCGGTGGCCGCCGCGCCGGCGGATCGTGTCGAGCATGTCCGTGAGGCCGTTCCGCCCGGCGTCCCAGCGGGCGGAACCGGTCGACAGGTCGGTCGCCAGCATGCTGCGGCTCAGGTCGAGTACCAGCACCACGTCGCGGCCGACGGCGACGCCCGGTTCGTCACTCCGCCCCCACCGCGGCCCGGCGAGGCCGAGCACCAGTGCGAGCCACGCCAGCGGGTACGCGAGGCCGATCCAGCGGCGGCCGACGCGCGGGTGCGTGAGCAGACCCGCGACCGCCGCCGGCCGCCCCACGGCGTCCGAGGCGCGGCGCCGGCGGCGCGCGGCATACGTGTTGAGCAGCGCGAACAGCGGCAGCACCAGCACCGCCAGCAGCAGTTCCGGCCGGGCGAAGCGGACCGCCAGCACGAACTCGCGGACGTCGGCGAGGACGCCGGCGAGGCCGGAGGGAAGGGCGGTCATGGGAGTACCCGCCAGCGCGTGCGGTCGAGGAGGTGGGCGAGCGTGAGGAGCCCCGCCGCGAGGCCCGCCGCCCACGGCGTGTGGTCGAAGTAGCGGCGGTACTGGAACGTCAGGATCGGCGTCTTTTCCAGGGCACTGATCTCGCGGTAGGCCGCGAGCAGGTCCGCCCCGTTCGACGCGGCAAACGTCCGACCCCCGGTCATCTCGGCGACGACGCGGAGCGCCTCCTTGCCGGCGGCGCGCTGCTCCGCCGCCTCGGGTGCGGCGTCCGGCGGCGGGGCTCCACCCGCGTCGATGGTGTACACCCTCACGCCGAGGTTCGCCGCCAGCTGCGCCGCCTGCCGCGGCGCGAGCGGGTTTCGGTCACCCTCCTTGCTCACGTTGTGCTCGCCGTCGCTGAGAATGATGAGCACCTTCCGCCGGTCGCCGCCGCCGCGGTCGAGGCGGATCACGCCTTCCGCCAGTGCGTCGCCGACGTTCGTGCCGGCGTCGAGGATCGTCCGCGGCTCCTGGTCGGCGGCGACCTTCAGCAGCACCGAATGGTTCAGGGTCAGCGGGCACACGGTTTGCGGGACGACGGCGAACGCGACGAGGCCGATGGCGTCCGTGTCCCGAGGCTCGAAGCGGGTGCCGTCCGGGGCGTCGCCGCCGGCCACGAACAGGCGGAAGGCCCGCTTGGCGGCGTCGAGCCTTGTCAGCGGCGGCTCGCCGGGCGACCACGCGGCGTCCTTCTCCGTCATGCTGCCGCTCACGTCGAGCGCGAGTACGATGGCGATCCCCTCCGTCGGCAGGCGGGTGCGCTCGTCCGGCGTGCGCGGGCCGGCGGAAGCCACCGCGAGGGCCGCGAACGCCAGCCCGCGGAGGAGCGCCCCGCCCCAGCGAGCGCGGGCGGGTCGGCCGCCGGGGAGGTCGGCGACGAGTCGGAGGTCGGAGTAGCGCACGGCCGGGCGGCGGCGCTTCGCCCACCACCACGCGAGCGGCAGGGCCAGCGGTGCGAGCCACAGGAATTCCGGCGCCGCGAACCCGGGCATCCTGGCATGATAGCAGTCGGACCGGTCACCACGAGAGCGAGCGCATGAAGCCGGCGGCCGGGCGGACGTGTCTGCTGTTCAACCCCCGGGCCGGCTCCGCCGCCCAGCTCACTGCCATCCTCGACCGCCTCGCCGAACTCGGCGTGGAGGTTCGCGAGCTGGGCGTCGACGACGACCTGGTCGGGCTCGTCCGTGCGGCCGCCGACGAGGGGTTTGACACGGTCGCCGTCGCCGGCGGCGACGGGTCCGTGCAGGCGGGCGCCACCGGACTGGCGACGGCGAGCCGCCGCGCGACGCTTGCCGTGCTGCCCCTC
>DASPHQ010000179.1:0-7288 GCA_035629595.1 Urbifossiella sp.
GGGGGCTGACGACGACGGTGGTCGGCGGGACCGGCTCGACCGGGGTGGCGCTGGGGACGGCCCGGTCGTCGAGGGCCTCGAGCCCGAGGGCGGCGCGGCGCGGCCGGGCGGGGGTGGCGGGGCGGGCGAGCAGACGGCCGAGCAGGGCGCGGATCGTGTAGGGACGCATGAGCGGACTCCTGAGTGGTGTGGGAACGGACGAGCGGCGGCGCCGGCACACCGGTGTGCCGGGTCGTGGCTCGGGCAAGCGAACAGGAACGACGGGCGAGAAAGGTGTCGGGGACCAGGCGACGACGTGAGGACGACCCGGCGGCTGGGCCGGGAGGAGCGGGATCGACGGCGATCCGGGGCGCGGGCGGCGGGCGGGGCCGGGCCACGGCGAACGGCTGCCAGCCCCGCCGGATCGGGGTGGGTCGGACTGGAGTTGAAATCATGGTGTCTCCGATCGGCCGACGGGGCCGCGGCGAGTTGCTTATGTACAACTGTACACTATCAAATTGTGCTGTCAAACCGCGGGGGGGATTTTTTGTCGGGAGGCACGCGGCCCCGGGCCCGGGCTCGGATGCCTCGCGGCTTTGCCCGCAGGGCGCAGCGGGCACCGATTCCGCGCGACACTTCGCGCCCGGCCGGGTAATTAACACGTCCAGAGACTCCCCGCCAGACAGCCGCCGGCCGGTTACGCCGAAGGTCGCTGTGGGCCACACCACCCAGGTGCCCCACGTGACCGACCACCTTCCCCTCGTCCGGATCGCGCCCCTCCGTCCGTCCGAGCTGACCCCCGCCGAGCGGGCGGCCGCAGTCGCCGCCCTGCTCGCCGCCGGCCTCATCCGCCACCTCCACCCCGCCGCCTTCCCGCCCCCGCCCGGCGTCACGTATTCCCAGGAAAAGTCAGGCGAATCGACTTGATGCGTCGCCGCCCGCGAGCGTTACTGTCCACGCCGGTTAACGACCCCGAGACGCCCGCGAGGAGGCCCGCATGCCCGCGACGACCGAGAAGCCGCCGACCCTGGCGAAGGAGCTGGCGGCCCTGGAGAAGATGACCGCCGCCGAACTGCGCGAGAAGTACGCCGAACTCTTCGGCGAGCCGGCCGCGTCCGGCAACCGGGCGTGGCTGGCCCGCCGGGTCGGGTGGCGGATGCAGGCGAGGGCTGAGGGCGACCTGAGCGACCGGGCGAAGGCGCGGGCGGCGGAACTCGCCCGCGACGCCGACCTCCGGCTCTCCGCGCCGAAGGAGCAGCCCGAGCCCACCACCTCGGCGCCGATCGCGGCGGTCCTCGACCCGCGGCTGCCGGGGGTCGGGACGGTGCTCACGCGCCGGTACAAGGGGGCCGAGGTCCGCGTGAAGATCGCCGCCGACGGGTTCGAGTTCGCGGGCGACCGGTACGGCTCGCTCTCCGCCGTCGCCAAGGCCGTCACCGGCACGCACACGAACGGGTTCCTCTTCTTCCGCCTCACCCGGACCGGGGGTGCCGCGTGACCACCACGACACGCCCGCGGCCCACGGTCAAGCTGGTGCGGTGCGCGGTGTACACCCGGAAGTCCACCGAGGAGGGGCTGGAGCAGGAGTTCAACTCGCTCGACGCCCAGCGGGACGCGGGCGAGGCGTACGTCCGCTCCCAGACCGGCGAGGGGTGGGTGGCCCTCCCCGACCGGTACGACGACGGCGGGTTCACCGGCGGCAACACCGAACGCCCCGGGCTCCGCCGCCTCATGGCCGACATCGAGGCCGGGCGGGTGGACTGCGTGGTCGTGTACAAGGTGGACCGCCTGAGCCGCAGCCTCCTCGACTTCGCCCAGCTCATGCAGCGGTTCGAGCAGAAGGGCGTGTCCTTCGTCAGCGTCACCCAGCAGTTCAACACGGCCAGCAGCATGGGCCGGCTGGTGCTCAACGTGCTCCTCTCGTTCGCGCAGTTCGAGCGGGAGATCGTCGGCGAGCGGACGCGGGACAAGATCGCGGCGACGCGGCGGAAGGGGAAGTGGGCCGGCGGCCGGCCGGTCCTGGGGTACGACCGCGAGCCCGGCGGCCGCCGGCTGGTGATCGACGCGGCCGAGGCCGAGCGGGTGCGGGACATCTTTGGGCTCTACCAGCGGCACGGCTCCCTGCTGCCGGTGGTGAAGGAACTGGCCCGGCGGGGGTGGGTGACGAAGCGGTGGGCGGACAAGGCCGGCCGGGTGACGGGCGGGCGGGCGTTCACGCGGACGAGCCTGTACCAGCTGCTGACGAATCCGCTGTACGCCGGTCGGGTGCGGTACAAGGCCGACGTGTTCCCCGGCGAGCACCCCGCCCTCGTCGACCCCGCCACCTTCGACCGGGTGCAGGACCGGCTCCGCACGAACGGCACGCAGGGGGCCGGCCCGGGCTCGCCCGACCGGTACGGGGCGCTGCTCAAGGGGCTCCTCCGGTGCGGCCCGTGCCGGGCCGCGATGACCCCCACCTGCACGACGAAGGGCGCCCGCACCTACCGCTACTACGCGTGCGTCGCCGGCCACAAGAGGGGCGCGGCGACGTGCCCTTCGCGACCGGTGCCGGCCGGGCCGGTGGAGGGGTTCGTGGTGGACCGGGTGCGGGCCGCCGGCCGCGACCCCGAGTTGCTGCGGCAGGTCGTCGCCCAGGCCCGCCAGCAGCAGGGGGAGCGGCTCGCCGAGCTGGCCGCGGAGGAGCGGGGGCTGGCGGCCGAGCTGGCCGGGCTGAAGCGACACCTCGGGCTGGAGTCGGCCAGGTTCCGGCCGGGCGACGACAACGGCGACGTGGTGCGGCGGCTGGCCGGGCTGCACGACCAGCAGCGGCTGGCCGAGGACCGCCTCCGGCGGGTGAAGGAGCAGGCCCGCGAGGTCAAGGCGGCGGGCGTGTCGGAGGCCGATGCCGCGGCGGCACTGGCGGGGTTCGACCCGGTGTGGGCGGCCCTGGCCCCGGCCGAGCGGGCGCGGGTGATCGGCCTGCTGGTCGAGCGGGTGGTGTACGACGGGGCGGCGGGGAAGGTCGCGGTGACCTTTCGGCCGACCGGGATCACGGCGCTGGCCGGCGAGCTGGCCGACCGCCAGCAGGAGATGGTGGCATGACCGACGCGACGCTGACGATCGAGGGGACCGTCCACATCGCCCGCCGCGGGCATGGAGGGCGGTCGGAGTTGCGGGAGGGCGCCGCCCCGCCGGAGCCGCCGCCCGAGCGGGTGCCGCGGGTGGCCCGGCTGATGGCGCTGGCGATCAAGATGGACGGGCGCGTCCGCACGGGCGTCGTGCGCGACTACGCGGAGCTGGCGCGGCTGGAGCGGGTGACGCCGGCGCGGATCACTCAGGTGATGAACCTGACGCTCCTCGCCCCCGACATCCAGGAAGCGTTGCTCTTCCTGCCGCCGGTCACCGCCGGGCGGGAGCCGCTTGTGCTGGCCGACCTGCAGCGGGTGGCGGCGGTCCGAGTCTGGCGGGGGCAGCGCAGGGCGTGGCGCGAGCTCACCGCCGCTCGCGGCAACCGGACGTAGGCGGGGCTGTAGGGGAGAAATGCCGGGCGCGGGGGTGGCGCCGGGCGGGCAAATAGTGTACTATTGTCGATTATGATGGCCCGTCCACGTTAGCCGCCCCGAGGCCCGCCCCATGTCCCGCGTCTTCTCCGCCGCCCTCGTCCTCCGCCAGACCTCACACGCCGTCACCCGCCAGCTCCTCGCCCGCCTCGGACACCCCGACCTCCCCGTCCCCTGGGACGGCCTCCACGAGCGCGACGTCGACCCCGTCCTCGACGCCGTCCGCGCCCTCCCCCGCGCCGCCCAGGACGACTTCGAGGGCGCCCTCCGCACCGTCTTCGACCTTGCCTCCGCGGCCGGCGTCGCCGCCATCCGCGAGGCCGCCGGCCTCGGCGAGGACGCCCTCCCGCCCGACGCCCCGCACGACGGCAGCGTCTACGACCTGGCCGCCTGGGCCTGGGTCCACCTCCCCCGGGCCGTCGAGGTCGCCACCCTCTTCCACCAGGTCGACCACCTCGCCTGGTGGCGCCGCCGCGACGACCTCCCGCGGGGGGAGCCCGACGCCTCGCCGGAAGCCCTCGCCCGCCTCGGGACCGAGCTCGCCGCCCTCCTCGAGGCCGAGCAGGGGCGGGGCCGCCGCTGCACCGTCGAGCCGCTCGCCCGCGGCCCGACCCGGTACTTCTTCGCCTACCCCGACGACTACGTCCAGAACGTCACCGCCCACGACGACGGCGGCCGCCTCACCCCGCGCACCTTCCGCCGCACGTTCGCGGTGGTGTTCGCGCTCGACCCGGCGGCCGGCACCCTCGAGCTGTACGCCCGGCTGTCGGCCCGGCTCAAGCAGCGGGTCGAGGAGGTGTTCGCCCGGGCCGTCCTGGGCGCCGAGGTCGGCCCGTGGGCCCGCCCGGCGTACCACCTCGCCCGGCTCCGGTGGCGGGAGACGGCCCTCCCGACCGACCCGGCCGACCGGGTCCGGGTGTCCGTCCGCCAGCTCCGCCTCCGGGTCCGCGGGACCCAGCGGGTGCTCACCGTCAAGGGCGACCCCGACCTCGGCCCGGACGACGTGTACGACATGCTCGACGACCTCCTCGACCGGGAGCGGGTGCCGCTGGCGTCCCTGGACGTGACGCTGGTCGGGTTCTGCTTCGAGTTCCTGGACGCCCCGCCGGGGCGGGGTCGGACGCTGACGTTCGAGGTGGCCGCCCCGAACACGTGCAGCCTGCGCAACCAGCGGCCCGAGCGGGTCGAGCTGGCTCTCGAGTACCTCCGGCGGTGGGGGATCTGTGTCGACCGACCCGCTGACCCCGGTGTGGGCGCGGCTTGACAGCCCGCACCCAATCTTCCTGCAGCCCGAGGCGGCCGACTTCCCGCCCGGCGGGTGGGACCGCGTGGCCGCGCTGGGCATCCTCCGCGAGCTCCGGCCGGCGGAGTTCACGACCTGCACCGGGTGCGGTGAGGTCGCCCGGGTGGTACGACTCACGACCGCGGGCGGGGTGACGACGCTGCGGGGGACGTGCCGGGAATGCGGCCCGATCCTGGTGGAGCCGGACGCCCTCCGGCGCTGGGAGGTGGACGTGCCCGCGCTCCTGGGGCGCGTCGCGGCGGCGGCCGGGGTGAGAAGCGGGTTGGAGGCCGTCGTTCCGGGCCGCCTGTGGTACGTGGGCACCGCCCGCTGGGCCGGGCGACCCCGGCAGGTGTACTTCGCGCGCGCCGTGTTCGGTCCCCCGAGGGCGGCAGTGGCAGCCGCGCTCGGCCCGCACCCCAGGGCGGTGGTGCTTCACCCGACCGAGCGCGCAGGCCGGGCGTGGGCAGCGACGCCGAACCCGGGAGTCGGGCTGGACGCGGTGGTCGCAGCCGGCCCGGCCGGGTTGGCGTTTGACGTG
Source organism: Urbifossiella sp. (assembly GCA_035629595.1). Classification (GTDB taxonomy): domain Bacteria; phylum Planctomycetota; class Planctomycetia; order Gemmatales; family Gemmataceae; genus Urbifossiella. The sequence continues at coordinate 5,342 of DASPHQ010000179.1, forward strand.
ACCGCGGTCGAGGCCCGGCTTTCGGACAGCGAGCCCGTCGCGACGCCGGGGGAGAGCGACCCGCAGCCGCGGCGCGGCGTCCGGCTGGCGAACATCGAGCTCCTCGTGAAGGAGGTGCGCGAGATTCTTCGGGCGGCGCGGGAGGACATGTACGCGCGGCTCGCGATGGGCGGTCCGGCCGAGTTGCTCCCCCGGCCGACGCAGAAGGCGCTAGGCGAGCGGGTCGGGTTGTCGGAGTCGGATGTGAGTCGGTGCCTCGCGGACCGAGCAGGGGCGCTCTTGAAACACCTGTGGGCGGCCGTCCTGGACATCGACCAGGTGATGGCCTTCAAGGGGTAGCGTCTTGCAGTTGGACCGGTTTGCTGCAACTGCAAGACCGGATTTCCGTCACCTCATCTCCCGGCCACGCAACCCCTTGGGTCGCGCGGCCGGTTCCATTTCACGGCTTTCGTGCAATTCCGCCGGGGGTCACCCGTCGCGCAGTGGGCGCGGCGGGCTCGACACCCACCGGGCACGTCCATGCCGCCGACCGCCGCCACGCCCCCTTCCGACCCCCCGCTCGCGACCCCGATCGACCCGCCGTCGCCCCCGCCGTCCCTCGACCCCGCGACCCGCGACCGGATCCGCATCAAGGCCAGGCAGGTCGTCGCCCGGTGCTGGCTCCGGGCGGCCGACCGGGACGACGTAGAGCAGGACCTGGCCGCCCACGTCTGGCCCCGGCTCGCCCGTCACGACCCGGCCCGCGCGGACCGCGAGGTGTTCGTCCGGATGCTCGTCGCCCGCGCCGCCGCGACCGTGATCCGGCGGCGGTGGGCGCGGCGGGTCACCGACCCACTGGCGACGGCGCTGATGCTCGGGGAGGGGGACGCTCCCGACCCGCGGTCCTGGCCGGCCCGCGAGCAGGCGGCCGCGCGGGCGCTGGACGTGGCGGCCGTGCTCGCCGCCCTCCCGCCGCGGCTGCGGCGGACGGCCCGGGCCGTCGCGGGCGGGACGGTCGCGTCCGCCGCCCGGCGCCTCCGGCTCACCCGGCCGGCGGTGTACGCCCAGTTGGCCGAGATGCGCGGGTACTTTGCGGCGGCCGGACTCGCGCCGGCGGACGACGATCGGCCGCGGAAGCGGCGCGGGGTTCGGACACTTCGCGCGCGGCCGTGGTAGTTCCACGGTAGGGACCGTGCGCGAGTGTCACCGCCCGCCCAGGGGGGTGATCGGGTGCTCTTTCGGACACTTCGCGCGGGGACGGGTAACAGACATTCCGAGGGGCGGTGTTGCGGCCGCCCGCCGGACGTGTTCGGGGAAAAGCGCCGACACTTCGCGCGCGGCCGGGGTAGTTCCTGTTTAGGGAAGGCGACGATGTCGCCGCCCGCCGGATTCGTGATCTCGCCCGAGGAGTGCAGCAATGACGACCGACGTGTTCCGCTACCGGCTGGCCGACCACGTCCCGGCCGAGGAGGCCGAGGCGACGCTGGTGCTCTCCATCCTCGCCGTCGAGGCGCTGCACGGCGAGGCGCAGACGCGGCTGGACGCCGGGCACGCGTTCGACGCCAAGCTACGAACCGTGGTGATCGACGGCACGACCGCCGTGGGCCGGGACTTCAACCGGTTGTTCCTGGGGTTCCTGAGCCGCGAGTTCGGGCCGGGGTCGTTCCGGGTCGAGCGCGTGAACCAGCCGCCGGAGCCCGCCGCCGCCTGACCCACTGACCGCCCACTGACACCGCGCCGGCCGCACTCGCCGAACCCGCCCCGATGGGCGGACCCGTCCGGGGTGCGCGCCGCGCCGACAGGAGGACCGATGAGCGACAAGCCGCCCGGCCCGCTGGCCGAGAACGCGAGGCACTTCCACGACTTCGTCTCGGTCCTCACGGCCGGGGTGGACCGCTACCCGCACGAGGGGCGGGACGTGCTCGTCCACGACGTGCGCGTGATCGAGCTGCCGAGCGACCGGCCCGA
>DASPHQ010000180.1:0-5478 GCA_035629595.1 Urbifossiella sp.
AACGGGCGGGTGGTGCGGCGGTACGAGGGCGTCACCCCCGAGGCCACCCTCCGGGCCGACCTCACGGCCCTCGGCGGTTGACGTGACGCCCGAAGGGGCGCGGCCCGGCCGACTACAATGGCGGCGGTCGCCCGACCCCCGAGCGCGAGCGTCCGATGCCCCTCCCCGTCCAGCTCGAACCCGAGGCGAAGGCGTTCGCCGACGCCGCCGCGAACCCGCCGTACCTGTTCGACCTCGGCCCCGAGAAGGGGCGGAAGGCCGTCGACGAGGTCCAGTCCGCCCCCGTCGACAAGCCGGACGCCGACACCCGCGGGGTCACGGTCGCGGCCGGGACGTGGGGCGACGTGCCGGTCCGCGTCGTGCGGCCCCGGGGCGTCGCCGGGCCGCTGCCCGTGATCCTGTACGTCCACGGGGCCGGGTGGGTGTTCGGCAACGCCCACACCCACGACCGGCTGGTCCGGGTACTCGCCACCGGCGCGCACGCCGCCGTGGTGTTCCCGGAGTACAGCCTCTCGCCCGAGGCCAAGTACCCGACCGCGGTCGAGCAGTGCTACGCGGTGGCGGCGTGGGCGGCGGCGGGCGGCGGGGGCGGCGACCTGGACGGGTCGCGGCTGGCCGTGGCCGGGGACAGCGTGGGCGGCAACATGGCCGCCGCCCTCACCCTGCTGGCCAAGCAGCGGGGCGGGCCGGCGATCGCGCACCAGGTGTTGTTCTACCCGGTCACCGAAGCGGCCTTCGACACCGAGTCGTACCGGGAGTTCGCCACCGGGTACTTCCTCCGGCGGGACGCCATGCAGTGGTTCTGGGACCAGTACGCCCCGGACGCGGCGCGGCGGGCCGAACCCACCGCCTCCCCACTGCGCGCGACCGCCGAGCAACTCAAGGGCCTGCCGCCGGCCCTGGTCGTCACCGCCGAGGCCGACGTCCTCCGGGACGAGGGCGAGGCGTACGCGAACCGCCTCCGCGCCGCCGGGGTGCCAGTCACCGCGGTCCGGTTCCAGGGGATCATCCACGACTTCGTGATGCTCCACGCGCTCGCCCACACCCGAGCCGCCGAGGGGGCGTTGCTGCTGGCCACGCAGACGCTCCGGGCGGCCCTGCACGGCCGGGGTTGACCCGGTGCATTCGCCGGCCGCACCGCGACGACCACCACACCCCCACGTACGGCTCTACCGAAAGGTCGTCATGTCCCCCTCCCGCATCGCGCTCCTGTCCGTCGCGCTCGCCCTCGTGGCGTCACCCACGTCCGCCCAGGAGCCGCCGCTGGTCGCCCGGGACCGGGTGCAGTTGAACCTCGCCGGGGCCGAGGCGGTGCTGGCCGCGGCCCAGAAGAAGGCGGCGGCGATGGGGCTGAAGTGCAACGTCGCGGTTGTGGACGACGGCGGCCACCTGCTGGCGTTCGCCCGGATGGACGGGGCGCGGCCGGCGAGCGTGAACACCGCGCTCATCAAGGCGATGTCGGCGGCCACCTTCCGCCAGGAGACCGGCCCCCTCCCGGCGAAGGGCGAGCCGGACCTGCACCTGAGCCTGTCTCTTCAGACCGCGAGCGGCGGCCGGATCACGACGCTCAAGGGCGGGGTGCCGATCGTGGTCGACGGGCAGGTGGTGGGCGGGGTCGGGGTCGGCGGCGGGACCGGGGAGCAGGACGCCGAGGTGGCGAAGGCCGGCATCCAGGCCCTGCTCGACGCGCTGCGTGGGAAGCGGTAGGGTCGCCGGCCCGCGCCGGATCGGAGTCGTGCGTCGTAGCCAGCGGCCGGCGGGCCGTGACTTGCCTACGGGAAGGGCCGAGTGGGGCGGTCGCGTAAAGTGCCGGGAGGCGGAGCGGCGGTCGGCGTGTGGAGGGTGTGTGTCCGACGCTAACCCGGCCGATCCGCCTGTCACGGGCCTCGGCTCGGTGGCCATCACAGCGTCAGAGCGGGCTGATTCAGGTCGCGTATAGGACATCGTGATGTCCTAATAAACAGAGGTTCTACGACCCCGCTTACGCGGGGCTCGACTGGGATTGAGTGGCCCGCGCGTTATGCGCCACCGCCCGCCCGACGGTTCCGACCTACCTCACATCCCCCGGCTCGACCGACACCGACTCTACAGCGGCGACACGCTTCGTGGTCGTCCCGACCGGGCAGAACCCAAAAAGCACGTTTTGTAATCCACTCGTCCCGCGACCGACGTCCCGCACGCCGCTGCCCGGGTTCCACTCGACCGGGTCGAGATCCACCGTGGCAATCGAGCGGTCGGGATACACGCCGGTGTGATACTCCACCGACGCGACCTCTCGACGTAATGCCGCGGCGGTGGGATGATGACGACTACCTCAGAGTTACGACTCCGGCCGAAGCGAAGCCGGCTGCGCGGAAGGAAGAGGCGGCCCGGGGATACCACGATAGGTGACGGAGAGGGGTAATGCGGCTGCTGTTCGTGTGCGCCCGCAACCGGCTGCGGAGCCCGACCGCCGAGCGGGTGTTCCCGCCGTTCTGGGACGCGGTCGTCGGCACCCGGCCCGAGCACTTCGTCCTCCTCGGCGACAACGTCTACGCCGACACCGAGGACATGGACGTGATGCGGGCGAAGTACGCCCTCCTCGGCAAGCAGCCGGGGTACGTTAAGCTGAAGGCGACGTGCCCGGTCCACGCGACCTGGGACGACCACGACTACGGGGCCAACGACGCCGGGGCCGAGTACCCGAAGAAGCGGGAGGCCCAGCAGGTGTTCCTCGACTTCTTCGGCGTGCCGAAGGACGACCCGCGGCGGACCCGCGAGGGCGTCTACTCGGCGCAGGTGTTCGGCCCGCCGGGCAAGCGGGTGCAGCTGATCCTGCTCGACGCCCGGTTCTTCCGCAGCCCGCTCAAGGGCGGGTTCCAGGCCGGCGAGCCGGGGGAAGGCCGCCGCGGCAAGTACGTGCCGAACGACGACCCGGCCGCGACCGTGCTCGGTGAGGCCCAGTGGAGGGGGTTGGGGGAACAGCTGAGGGTGCCGGCCGAGCTGCGCCTGATCGGGTCGGGGGTGCAGGTCGTCCCCGACGAGCACGGGTCGGAGATGTGGGGCAACTTCCCGCGGGAGCGGAAGCGGCTCTTCAAGCTGATCCGGGACGCGGGGGCCAACGGGGTCGTGTTCCTGTCCGGCGACCGCCACCTGGCCGAAATCTCGAAGCTCCCGGCCGACCACGCGGACGGCGTCGGCTACCCGCTCTACGACGTGTGCAGCAGCAGCCTGAACGCCCCGAGCGGGAACTTCACCAAGTCGAAGGTGCGGTTCGCCAACGAGGTGAACTCGTACCGCGTCGGGCTGACCTACTTCGACATCAACTTCGGCACGGTGCTGATCGACTGGGAGCCGGCCGACCCGGTGGTCCGCCTCCAGGTCCGCGAGGAGTCGGGCGACGTGGTGCTCCAGCAGCGGCTGACGCTCGCCCAGTTCCGTGCGAGGCCGAAGCCGTAGGAGCGAGTGCCTACGGGCGTTCGCTCGCGGCCGAAGCCTGCGCCCCGCGGGTGGTAGGCGGCGAACCCCCGGGTCGGCGGTGGCCTCCCTGATCTGCGTCCCATGAAGCCGGGGCGAGCCGGCCGGAGGGGCGGGTGTGAAGCCGGAAGCCTGCTGCGTGCTGAACGCCGGCGGTGGGGCGTGGGCGTTCGAGGCCCTCGCCCGCCGTCTCGCCGACGACCTGTGGGTGGACGTGTCCGACGCGCCGCGGGCGTACAACTACCTGCTCGCCGCGGACGACCCCGACCCCGCAGGTGAGAGCGAGTCGTTCGTGCCCCTCGCCGCCGTCCGGCTGGCGGCCGACAAGCGGCTCCAGGGCCGGGTGTTCGCCGCCCACGCCACCCCCACCCCGGAGACCCACCTCCTCGACACCCTCGACGACGCCCACCGGCTCCGCGCCGCGAACCACGGGCGGGAGTGGTGCGTCAAGTTCCCGACCGCCTGCGGCGGGTCCGGTCACCGGCTGCTCATCCCCGACCTCACCCTCCCCGCGTCCTGGCCCCGCCCGCTCGTGGTGCAGGAGTTCGTGCGGCTGGCGCGGCCAGAGGTGTACCGCACCTACGCGGCCGGGGGTGAGCTGTTCGGGTGGGTGGTGCGGCGGTTCCCCGAAGGTAGTAAGCCGTCGCCGTGGGTGGCCCACGCGCGGGGTGCCCGGTACGAACCGGCCGGGGAGCCGCCCGCCGCCGCGACGGCCGCGGCCCGGTCGGCCCTGGTTGTGACCGGGTTGCTCGACTCGTTCGGGTGTGCCGACTTGCTCCCCGCCCCGGCCGGCGGGTGGCTTGTCCTGGAGGTCGGCACCGACGGGCCGTCGAGCCACGTCGACCGCGACCTCGGCATCCCGGCACTGGAACGTGAGATCCGGCGGCGGGTCGCGGAGGCGTTCTGGGCTCGGGCCGGCACGCCGCCGTGGGGTGGCGGGCCGTGGCGGCCCAGGACGGAAGCCAGATGACTTGCTGTGGGAGGCCGCGATGGGGTGGGTGAACGACGCCCGGGATGGGCTCGCCGCGGGCCGGACGGTTCAGGTCCGCCCGCTCGGCGGGTCGATGCGGGGGCGGATCGAGAGCGGCCAGCTCGTCACCCTGGCTCCCATCGACCAGGCCGACGTCCGCGCCGACGACATCGTGCTCGTCGCCTGGAAGGGCGGGTTCTTGCTCCACCTGGTCAAGGACGTGCAGGACGGTCGGCTGCTGATCGGGAACAACCTCGGCAAGCTCAACGGCTGGGTGGACGCGGCGGCGGTCCTGGGCCGGGTGATCGCGGTGGGAGGGTGAGTGTGCTGGCGACCGAGCCCTACACCGAGCAGGTCCAGGCGTGGCCCAGGCAGGGCCGGCACGTCCTCGCCCAGTTCGATGCCGAGACCGTGGTCGTGTACCAGGCGTACACCCCTGCGATCGGCCGGTACGCGGTCGAACACGGGGCGTTCGGCGGGGACTTCAGCTACTCGCGGATGAGCTGGATCAAGACGAACTTCCTGTGGATGATGTACCGTTCGGGGTGGGGTACGAAGGAGAACCAGGAGGTCACCCTCGCCCTGCGGCTACGGCGGGCGTTCTTCGATTCGCTGCTCGCGGAGGCCGTGCCGTCGAGCTGGGACCGCGGCCTGTACACGACCGCGGAAGACTGGTCACGGGCGGTCGGGCGGTCGGACGTGCGGCTCCAGTTCGACCCCGACCACCACCCGTCCGGGGTGAAACTGGAGCGGCGGGCGATCCAACTCGGGCTGCGGGGCGAGGTGCTGGAGGCGTTCGGCCGGCGCGAGCTGGTCGAGGTGGTCGATCTGTCCGACTTCGTGGCCGAGCAGCGGGCGGTGCTGGCCGAACGCGGCGTGTCCGCGCTGGTCACACCGCGGGAGCGGGTGTACACGCCGGCCAACCCGGCGGTCGCCGCCCGGCTGGGGCTGGAGAGACCGGAGTGCGGGTAGCGGGCGGGCCGGGTGTTCGGATCAGGCCGGGCTCGGAGGAACAGACGGGTGTGGAATTGGGCAGAGGCCGGGCAGCGGTT
>DASPHQ010000181.1:0-3254 GCA_035629595.1 Urbifossiella sp.
GGGCTACACGCCGACGCCCTCCGGGCTAAAACCTGAGGGTTTCGACGTAACCCGGTCGGGTGGGGGGGGTGCCGGCAAGCGCCCCGGGTCAGCCGATCGCCAGTACGCCCGCCTCGGGGTCGGCGAACAGGAGCTTCACGCGACGGCCACCAGCATCCGTCGTTCCCGCTCGGCCGCGAACGCCAGGCAGGCGAGAACGTCCGCGGCGGTCAGGTACGGGAAGTCGGCGAGCACCTCGTCGGTGGTCATCCCGGCGGCGAGGTACGACAGCACGTCGTACACGGTGATGCGCATGCCCCGGACGCACGGCTTGCCGGACCGCTTGCCCGGTTCCACGGTGATGAGCGCGCGCCACGATGTGTCGGCCATGGGACGGTCCTCCGGCGCCAGTTTACGCGCCCGCTGCCCGCCGGGGAAGCCGCCCGGCTACCGCCCTGACGTGCTCCCCGTGCTCCCCGGAGCCGGGGCGGGGGTGACCGGGCGGCCGGACTTCCGCTCCGCCTCCAGTTTCCGCTCCTGCTCCTGCGCCTCCTCGATGTACTTATCCACGACCCGGTTCGACTCGACGATCTGCACCACCCCCGGACCCGCGATCACCAGCGCCGCCGCGATCAGCAGGCACAGCACCGTCGGGAACGCCATGTAGAAGTTCGCCCGGTTCGCCGCCGCCTCCGCCCGCTGCCGCGCCGTCACCTGCAGGCTCGCCGACAGCTCCCACAGGCCGCGCGTCACGTCCGTGCCGAGCCGGTCCGCCTGGCTCAGCAGGAACACCAGACTCCCCAGCTCCGGGATCGGCTGCCGCCGCCGCCACCGCTCCAGCGCGTCCGACAGGCTCCGCAGCTCCGCCTGCGCCAGCACCACGCGCACCTCGTGCGACAGCTCCGGGAAGCCGCGCCGCACCGCCTCGCCGCTCGCCGCCAGCGCCGCCGGCAGCGTCGCGCCCGTGGAGAGGGTGAGGCCGAGGGTGTCCATCAGCATCGGCAGGCCGCGGCGGATGCGGTCGCTGCGGCCGTCCGCGGCGATGCTCAGCGCCACCCGCGGCACCGCGAACCCGAGCACCCCCGTCACCACCGCGAACAGCAGGTAGGCGATCGAGACCTGGCCGACCGTGAGCACCGACGCGGCGAGCCCGGCGAGTAGCGGCAGGTACGTGAGCACGGCGCGTACGGCGGTAAAATTCACCTCCGCGGTCGGCTCGAAGAACCCGGCGCGGACGAGGTCGGCGGCGACGGCGTCGCGGCCGGCGCGGGTCTGCGGCAGCAGCGCCGCCACCGCAGGCGTAAAGGGGCCGAACACGCGCGGGGCGGGCGGGTCGTCCGGCAGCACCTCGCGCCGCCGGAACAGCGCCGCCGTGGCCAGCGCCAGCAGCGCGACCGACGCGGTCACGGCGAAGACGAGGCCGAAGAGGGGCAGCTCTTGCATAGTGGTCAGTGGACAGTGGACAGTGGACAGACCGGACAGGAGACGCGGACAGCCACTCGGTCTGTCCACTGTCCACTGACCACTGTCCACTCGCGTCAGTAGTCGTCCTGCCGCCGCAGCAGCAGGGTGATCCACACCAGCCCCAGCACCTCCAGCACCACCGCCGCCAGCAGCATCTGCTGGCCCACCGGCTCGGCCACGAACCGGTCGAGCATGTCGCGCTGGAACAGGAAGTACAGCAGCAGCGCCGCCGGCGCCGCCAGCGCCACGAAGTACGCCCCCATCCGCGCCAGCGTCGTCACCGACCGGAAGTAGCCGCGGTACTGGTTGCGGTCGCGGATCGACGCCGCCAGGCGGTCGAGCATCGCCGGCAGGTTGCCGCCGCTCTCGGCGTGCAGCGCCAGCACCTCCGCGAACAGGTCGAACTCCGTCACCCGGGCCGTGTCCGCCACCCGCCGCACCGCGTGCCGCGTCGACTCGCCCAGCGACAGCGCCGCCGCCAGCCGGGCGAACAGGCCGCTCAGCGGCGCCGGGATGGAGTTCGAGGTTTCGCGCAGCGACGCCGACAGGTTCAACCCCGAGCGCAGCGACCGCGACAGCTGGAACAGGCCGTCCGGCAGCTGCTCCTGGATGGCCCGGCGGCGGCGGTTCTGCAGCGTCCACAGCACCAGGAACACCGCCAGCCCGCCGAGCAGCGCCGCGATCAGCGCGTAGAACTCGTCGAACGTCGGAAGGTACGCCAGCACCGCGGCGACGGCGGCGCCCAGCAGAATCCAGCCGGCCGCGGTCTCGCCGGTGAGGCCGAGCTGCGTCCCCTCGGCCATGCGGTCGAACTCGGCGTCGAACTTGCCGGCGCCGCGGCGGGCGCGGAGGTACGGCTCGGCCAGGTCCGCGAGGCTCGGGCCGTCGTCGGGTTCGGTGCGGCGCACGGCCCCGCCGAGCGCGGACAGCAGCGCGAACAGCATCACCACCAGCACCACCACGGCCAGCAGCACGACGGCGGCGCCGACCCACGGCTCCAGCGCGTTCAGCGGCGCGAACACCGGGCGGACGAGGTCACTCATCGTCGGCCTCGCGCGTCAGCTCGATGTCGGGGACCACCTCGTCGGCGTAGCCGTTGTCGGCGGCCGTCGGCAGGATTTCGAGCAGCGGCCGGTCGGCGAACAGCCCCGCGTCCACGTTGCGGCCGGCGGCCGAGAGGCGCTCCAGCAGCTTCGTCGGGGCGTACCCGGTGGCTCGGAACGAGCCGACCGCGTCGCCGTCCACCACGCCCGACTGCTCGAACCGGAAGATGTCGCGGACGCGGTACTTGTTGTCCTTCAGCCCGCGCAGCTCCGCCACACGCGTCACCCGGCGGGCACCGCCGGCGAGCCGCGACACGTGGACGATGAGGCTGAACGCCGACGCGATGTACCCGCGCATCACGCTCACCGGCAGGTCAACGCCGGCGAGGCCGACCATCAGCTCCAGGCGGCTCAGGGCGTCGCGGGCGTCGTTGGCGTGGACGGTGGTGAGCGAGCCCTCGTGGCCGGTGTTCATCGCCTGCAGCATGTCCACGGCTTCGGCGCCGCGGGCCTCGCCGAGGATGATGCGGTCGGGCCGCATGCGGAGGGCGTTCCGCAGGAGGTCGCGCTGCGTCACCTGGCCGGCGCCCTCCAGGTTCGCCGAGCGCGTCTCCATGCGGACGACGTGCGGCTGGCGCAGCTTCAGCTCGGCCGCGTCCTCGATCGTGACGAGCCGTTCGTGGCGCGGGATGTACTGCGACAGCACGTTCAGCAGCGTCGTCTTGCCGGCGCCGGTGCCGCCGGAGATGAGGATGTTCGTCTTGGCGG
>DASPHQ010000182.1:0-2436 GCA_035629595.1 Urbifossiella sp.
GGCCTGACCGACCCGTCCGCCCTCCCGTTCACCCCCGACGGCTCGCCGGAGAACCTGCGGTACCACGCCGCGGACGCCTGGGAAGCCCTCAACGACGTACTCGACCGGCTCGCCTGCGCGGTCAAACTCGACCACGTCGCCGACACGTTCAGCATCGTCCGCCTCGGCGACGCCGCCGCGGCCGGCGCGACGGCCCTCACGACCGCCCTGGCGAAGCACGACCGCGACGGCCTGCGCTCCTGGGACGCCTACCACGCCGAGCCCAACCGCGGCCGGCTCCCGGAGACGGTCCGGGTGCTGTTCCCGCGGCGGCCGGTGCCGACCGACGGCGGCTCGCCGTACTTCGCCGAGGACGTGACGCTGGCCGCGACGGCGGGCGTGGCGGCGGGCACCTACGTCCAGCTGTTCGACGACCTCACGGCGGTCGGCGAGGGGACGCCGACGAACGCCGCGGCGCTGACGACCCGGGCGGAGGAGCGGGCGGCGGACTGGCGGCGGAAGCGGCTCGGGTTCGAGCGCCGGCTGTCGCTCGTGTACCGCGACTTCCGCCCCGACCTGGTCCCCGGGGAGACGGTCGATCAGACCGCCCTAGACGACCGCGGCGGGCCGATGACGACGGTGCTGGAGGCGCGGCCGGACGGCAAGCTGGAGGCGTGGCGGCCGTTCGTGCCGCCGATCGGCGTGGAGCTGACGGCGGGCGACGCGGGCCGGGCCGACTGCCAGAAGGTCATGTCCGGTCTGCTCCGGGGCGACTGCCTCGTGTTCCGCCGCCGCCAGGGCGTCGGGTGGTGCGCGAACGTCACCCAGAAGAACGGCCCCGCGGCCTACCACCCGGAGAGCAAGTGCTGGGTGGCGAGCACCACGTTCCTCACCCACGAGGGGCGGCTCGCCACGATGTACTTCTACTACCTCGCCGTCGGCCTCGCCGGCATGGCGATCGTGGTGGCCCCGCCCGACGACGCCGAGGAGGGGACGGAGCCCGACGTGTACGTCGGGAAGTGGATGGGGTGCGTGGACGGGGGGCTGTCGTTCTCGTTCTCCGACGCCGTGTTCTGCAGCGGCGAGGTGACGGGCGGGTGCGAGGACAACTACTTCCGGGTGTGGGTGGCGTGCCGCGGGTGCGCCGCCCCCGCCCAGGTGTGCGCCCGGAGCGTGGGCAACCCGTTCCCCGGGGTCGAGGGGCTCGAGTACCTGATGACGTGCCACGGCTACGCCTACGGCACGGCCGGGCTCACGCCGACGGCGACCGGCTACCACTTCGAGTACGTCGCCAGCGGCGCGACGTACCCCGTGGGCCAGGTCGGCATTCACTGCTCGCAGGTCGGGTGCAACACGACCGACGGCCACGGCTGGGGGGTCGTCACCGAGGCCGACTACACCCCGGACGGCGGGTGGGTCTTTACCAACCCGGCGTACGCCGCGCAGGCGTGGAGCTTCGACCCGTTCTACCTCCGCGTCGGGTTCGACGGCGGCACCTACTTCGAGGCGTTCGGAGGCGCCTGCACCTGCGGGGAGGCGACGGGGAACCAGCCCCAGAGCCTCCACTACTCCGGCAGCCCCACATCCTACGGCCTGGAGGTGACGGGGGCGGGCGGCACCCTGGACGCCCTCAACGACGCCTTCCGGCTCTACTACAGCACGATCACCGTGCTGGGCGGGTGGGTGGACTACGGCGCCGACTTCGTCACGGTCCTGTCGGTGGAGAGCGGCCCGTACGCCGGCGGGGGCGACCCGGTCTACCGCCTCACGGTGTGGGACGAGTACCCGTCCGGGACCGAGCTGGCGGTGTTCGAGAAGCCGTACGCCGACTGGGTGGTGTGCGGGTCGAACACCCTCGGCCTCGTGCACACCGCGCCGGGCGGCACGGCCCCGGAGACCGTGACCGTCGAGCCGTCCGGCATCTGCTACGAGTGCCGCAAGGGGTCGGGGTGCGGGGTGGCCGACTGCGACGACGGCAGCGCGAGCGGCGAGCGGTCGCCCGGCAGCCTCGTCGTGGACGCCAGCGGCGGGGGCACCACCGACTTCGCGGACATCGACGCCAAGTACGGCCTGGCCTGGGTGGACGGGACCGCCACCTGGACGGGGACCGGAATCACCCTCCCGCTCGGCTACCCGGCCGCCAGCTACACCGAGGGCGGGTGGGCGGCCGTGGCGACCCGCACGGCCGGCACCTGGACCGTCGTGCTCAGCAAGGGCGGCACGTCGGCCACCTACTCCGTCTCCGGCCTCAGTACGGACTGCGGGGAGAACGTGGGCGGCATCCCTCTCACGTCCCAAGTCGGGACTGGCACCCCGCCGGCGACCGTGACGATCACGCCCTGCAGTGGCGCCGGCACGACCGACAGCTCCGACGGCTACTGCCCGGCGGAACTGATGATGATGGCGGTGGCGGCCGGCTTCCGCAACGCCGACGGCACCGTGCCGCTCGACCTGCGG
>DASPHQ010000183.1:0-2963 GCA_035629595.1 Urbifossiella sp.
AGGATCAAGACGGACTCGTCGGGGTGGCGGTCGAATTCGAGGGCGGCGGGGAGCCAGGCGCCGTGCCGCTGGTAGCGCTTGGCGGCGAGGCGGTCGAGCCACGCCCCGGAGAACGGTTCGAGGCCGGCGTGGCCGCGGCGGTACGTCGGTGGGCGGATGAGTTCGCGGTTGGCCAGTTCGTGGGGGTCGGCGCGGACGCTGGGCGGCGGCGCGGGTCGGTCGGCCGCGGGGGAGAACAGGCGCAAGTGTCCGAGTGAGCCGTCCATCGCCCGACCCCGGCGGGTGCCATCGGTGCCGGGCTTTACCCAGACACCCGCCGCGGGTCAAGACCGTTCATGCTGCACCGCCGCGAGCGGCGACCGCGGCGTTAGCGGCGGCGGAACACCTCGGCCATCAGGTAGTCGATCGGGGCGTACTGGTCGGTCAGGATCACCCCCGGCTCCTTCTCCAGGAACGGCCTCAGCACCTCCGGCGGCACCAGCCGCGTCCAGAACGGCACCTCCGGCACGGTCATCGCCGCCGGCCCGAGTGCCGCCGTCCGCACGAGCGGCCAGTACGCCGCCGGCCGCGGCACCATCGCCTCCGTCGCCCCGCGCAGGGCGGCCAGGTCGAGCGGCTTGTCGGAGGCGTAGATCACGTACACCTGCCGGCCGGTCGCCCAGAACCCGAGCCGCTCGTCGTACTCGGCCGCGGCCTTCTCGTCGGTCGGCCGCACCGCCGCCGGCGGCTCGCTCGACGCCAGCAGGTGGACGTGCTGGAACGAGAGCCGCAGCGTCGCCATCGACGCCCGCCACACCTTGCCGTACTCCACGCTGTCGATGATGGTCAGGAGGTACGCGCCGTCCGGCTTCAGCGCCCGCTTCACCGCGTCGTTGTACTCCTTCGTCATCAGGTGCGACGGCACCGACAGGTCGTTCACCGCGTCCTGGATGACCAGTTCGTACCCGCCCGGCGGGGCGATCTCGGCCACGAACTGCCGGCCGTCCATGTTGACGTCGCGGTGGTGCTCGTGCTTCTTCAGGCCGAGCGCCTCGTAGGCCACCTTCGTCACCTCGGGGTCGATCTCCACCACGTCCATGCGGGTGCCGGGGATCAGCTTCATCGCGGCCCGCGGCAGGGTGTAGCCGCCGCCGCCGATCAGGAGCGTCCGCGGGGCGCCGTCCTTGCTCCCCCGCATCGCGGCGCGGAGGAACTCGAGCTGAATCTCCTCGTGCTTGTAGTAGATGAACGTCGGCCGGCGCACGTCCACGGTCGAGTGGAGGAGGTGGTCGAGGTTGAGGTTGTGGAGGAGCTTGAGCCCCTGCGTCTCGGGATCGGCCTGCAACTCCGGGTCGGGGTCGTCGTCGGCGTCGAGCCGGGCGTACTCCGTGGACACCTTGATCTTGTAGTAGTTGCTGTCGCGCTGCACCACGATGTGGGAGTCCGACGCGCCCTGGTTCCACGTCAGGATGACGCCGCCGGTGACGCCGCCGAGGACGATGCTGAGGAGGTACAGCAGCGTGTTGTCGCGCCAGATCGGGGCGACGGTCAGGCTGATCAGCGCCAGCGTGGCGGCGGTGACGATGATGGTCCGCTCGGTGCCGAGGCCCGAGATGAGGACGTAGCCGGTGGCGAAGGTGCCGGCGATGGCCCCGGTGGTGCTCCAGGCGTAGACCCGGCCGGCCACGCGCCCCGCGTGCGCCACGTCCGGCACGGCCAGCCGGATGACCTGGGGCGAGATGGTGCCCAGGATCGCCATCGGGGCGAAGAACAGGCTGAATGACCACCACACGATCTGGGCGACGAGGCCTTCGGAGGCGAACAGCTTCTCGCGGGTGAGGAGCGCGCTCGTCACCAGCACCAGGATGGTGAGTCCGCCGCCGAGGGTGAGGAGGCCGCCGAGCACCATGCGCGGGTTCCAGCCGCTGCCGGGGCGGTTCACCTTGTCGGCGAGAATGCCGCCGGCGAAGTTGCCGAGGCACGTCCCCGCGAGCATGACGCCGATCACCCCGGTCCACGAGAACAGGCTGACGCCGAGGCTCTGGGCGATGACGCGGCTCGCGGCCAGCTCCAGCGCCATGCCGCAGAAGCTGGCGACGAACACGACCGCGTAGGCGTGGCGGATGTCGGCGAAGGCGGCGGCGTTCACGTCCGAGCCAGCCGCGTCAGCGGTCGGAGTTTGGTTCATCTCTCCGACGGCGGACGCCGCCGGCTCGGGGGCCGTCACGATCGAATCGTTCGCCGGCGGGTCCAGCTTCAGCACCACCCACGTGCCCACGGCGGTGGCGGCGAGCAGCCCGGCGGCGACGTACACCAGAGAGTTGATGGTGAACATCGGCACCAGGTAGAAGCCGGTGGCATAGTTCCCCATCAGGCAGCCGAGCGTGCTGAGGGCGAAGATGAGCCCCGAGACGCGGCCGGTGCTCGACACGTCCGGCAGGCCGAGCTTGATCGCCACCGGCGTGAGCAGGCTGAGGACGAAGCCGGCGGGGAGGCAGAGGATCGCGGCCAGCACCGGGATGCGCGGCCCGAGCGGGATGCTGGTGTGCGCCCCGCTGGCGGCGAGGAGCATCGGGAAGGCGGCCATCCACAGCGCCGCGAGCGCCCCGGCCATGAGGAGGCTGACGAGGGTGCGCGGGTGCGGGTACTTGTCGGCGATGCGGCCGCCGTAGGCGTTCCCCAGCGCGATGCCGGCGAGGAATACGCCGATGATGCCGGTCCAGGTGTACAGGTCGGACCCGATGAACGGGGCCAGCAGCCGGCTGGCGACGAGCTGGAGGACGAGGAGGGCGGCGTTGGCGAGGAACACCACCAGCCCGACCCCGGTCAGCCGGGCGATCGGGAGCGGGGCGGAGGCGGAACCCATGCTGCGGAACCTGGTGCGGGTGGGGCGGCGGTGTCCGGGTAGTGGTATGCCGGCGGCCCGGGAACGGCCATCAGACCGGTCCGGGCGCTACAATGGCCTCATCAGGCGCCGGGGTAGG
>DASPHQ010000184.1:0-6739 GCA_035629595.1 Urbifossiella sp.
CTGTTGCTCCCCGCGGTCCAGAAGGTCCGCGAGGCCGCCGCACGCACGCGGTGTACGAATCACCTGAAACAGATCGGCATCGCCTTCCACGCCTACCACGACACCGCCGGCTACATCCCGACCGCCGGCAGCGACGGCGGCGTCGGCGACAACCCGGCGGTCAACCGCCTCGACTTCTGCTGGACCTACGAAATCCTCCCGTTCGCCGAACAGGAGCCGCTGACCCGCGTCACCAGCGTGGCGACCATCCGGGCGACGCACCTGCCGATCTACAGCTGCCCGAGTCGCAGCGGTCCGCGGATGGCGGGTACCAACGTGAAGGGCGACTACGCCGGCAACGGCGGCACCAACCCGAACGCCCGGCCGGGGTTCAGCTGCACCGGCCCCGTCGTCATCAGCCGCAACGGCCTCGCCGCCCCGACCTTCCCCGGCGTGCTGCGGTACGCCGACGTGCGCGACGGGCTGTCGAACGTGCTGTTCGTCGGCGAGAAGATCGTGAACGCGGACAAGACGTGTTGCGCCGACAACGAATCGTGGGCCGGCCCCGGCGTCGACGCCGACATCGTCCGCGGCAGCCGCACCAACGGCACCGGCGGGTGGACGCCGGCCCAGGACCGCCGCGACGCCGGCGTGCCGGACGACGAGTACTACCGGTTCGGGTCGGCCCACGTCGGGGCGATGAACGCGCTGCTCGGCGACGGCTCGGTGCGCTCAATCCGCTACAGCGTGGACGCGGTGCAGTTCCAGCGGCTGTGCCACAAGGCGGACGGCACCACGGCTAACATCGACTGACGCTATTCGAGCCCGAACAGTAGCTTGGCGTTCCGCGTGGTGTGCTCGTCGATCACGCCGACCGGGACGCCCTTCACCTCCGCCAGGCACGCCGCCGTGTGGACGACGTACCCCGGCTCGTTCCGCTTGCCGCGGTGTGGCACGGGCGCCAGGTACGGGGCGTCCGTCTCCACCAGTAGCCGGTCGAGTGGCACACCGGCGGCCACGTCGCGCAGCTGTTGCGCCGTCTTGTACGTGACCATGCCGGCGAACGACACGTAGAGCCCCATGTCGAGGCAGGCGCCGGCGGTGGCCGCGTCGCCGCTGAACGAGTGCATCACGGCGCGGACGGGGCCGTGCTTCTCGAACTCGGCCCGCAGCACCTTCACCACGTCAGCCTCGGCCTCGCGGCAGTGGATCACGAACGGCTTGCCGAGCCGCCGGGCCAGCGCAATGTGGCGGGCGAAGTACTCCTCCTGAAGCGCGAACGGCGCGCGGTCCCAGTAGCGGTCGAGCCCCGTCTCGCCGATCGCCACCACACACGGCTCCGACTCCGCGAGGCGGACCACATCGTCCCAGTCGCCGGGGGCGGCCTCGGCGACGTGGTTCGGCTGGATGCCGACGGCCGCGACCACCAACGGGTGCGAATTGGCGATGCGCAGCGTCGCGCGATTGGATTCGGCGTCGATTCCGAGGCAGACGACGCGCTCGACGCCGGCGGCTTCGGCCCGCGCGAGGACGGCCGGCAGGTCGGACGCGAAGCGGTCGTCGAACAGGTGCGCGTGGGTGTCGATCATCCCAGTTCGGAGTGCGGAACTCGGAATGCGGATTGGAAGGCGACCGCTTCCTCCACGGGCTTCGGGCCGCGGCCGGGTTTGAACAACACCGGCATCACCACGAAGATCGTGAAGATCGCGAACGCCAGCGTCATCAGCGCGGCGAACCCGGCCCCGAACCGCAGCACCGGCCAGAACGCCACGTACCACACCGCGAACATGCCGAGGTTGATGAGGATCGCCAGGAACACCGTCAGCGCGGAGGGGACGTACAGGACGCCGGGTTGGGCGTGGTTCACGTACCTGCTCCCGTCCTCCTCCAGGAAACGCCTGCGGCCGCTTTCCCGCGGATACGTCTTTCGACCTCGGTCGGAATCGAACTCGGAGGCGAATCGTGTCGGCGGGGCGGCGGGATCGGGCCGAAGGACGATCGCCGCCGTGATCTTGTTGTCACCCGTGAGGGCGAAGGGTTTGCCGCTCTTCTCGTCGACAAAGCTCGATGTCTTGCCCCCGGACCGCTTGTAGTGACTCACCAACTCTGCCGGCTTCCCCGTCGCGTCCTTCTTAAAGTCCTTCCATTGGGTCGCGGGGTCGGCCTCCCAGCGGACGGCGTCGAACTCGTCAAAGGTGGTGGTGGAGTAGCCGGCGAAGGCAAGGAAATCGTCGTACTTGCCGGGATTCTTGCGGTCGAGGGCGACCCAGAAGATGACGTACCCGCCGACGAGCAGCGCGGCGACCGCGGCCCGGGCGGGGAGGCGGTCGGCCGGCTGCTGGTAGACGTACGCCTGCGCGACGGTGCTGACCGCCCACAGGAGGGCGAACAGGCCGACGGTCACGAGCAGGAAGGTGAGCAGCATCGGGCCGGGCTCCGGGTAGGCGACTCGCCGCCGCTACTTCTTGTACACCTGCGCCGGGTCGAACACGCGCTCCCCGACCACCTTCAGCTCGCCGCCGGCCAGCTCGCGGAAGAAGCAGCTCGGGAAGCCCTCGTGGCACGCCGCGCCGCCGACCTGCGTCACCTTCAGCAGCACGGTGTCGGCGTCGCAGTCCACGAACACGCCCTTCACCACCTGGACGTTGCCGCTCTCCTCGCCCTTCCGCCACAGGCGGTTGCGGCTGCGGCTGAAGTACACGGCCCGGCCGGTGCGGACGGTCTCGTCGAACGCCTCGCGGTTCATCCAGGCGAGCATCAGCACCTCGCCGGTGTCGGCGTCTTGGGCGATCGCCGGCACCAACCCGCCGGCCTTGTCGAAGTCGATCATGGGTGTGAACAGGGGACAGGGGACGGTGTTCGGTTCAGTCGTCGTCGTCCGGCGGGCCGCCGTCGCGGGCGTGGTCATCGAACGCGTCGCGCACGTACGGCCGGTTCATCACCGCCAACGCCCAGATTCCGGCGGGCATCTGCAGGACGCCTATCGTCAGCAGCGCCAGAACCGCCGCGGTCATCGCCCACGACCGACTCGACATCCGCCGCAGGTGCCGCCCGCCGACGATCATCACCACGTGGACGCCGACCCCGAGAACGCCGAAGCACCCGCAGAGGAGGAACGCGGCGATCACGTCTTCCGGCCGCGGGTTCTGCTGGCCCGGCTGCGGCTCCAGCCCGACCAGGAGGAACAGGAACGCGAGCAGCAACGAGCCCAGCGTGCCGAGCCACCCGACCACCTCCATGTACACCCCCGGGCCGTAGACATCCTCGGCGGCGGCGGTGTGGTCTTCGCGGTCGTACCGGCTCCGCCGGCGGCGGCGCGGGCGGTCGTCGAACCCGACATCGTCCCCGTGGTCGTGCGGCCGGCGGTGGGGTGAGTCGGCCTGGGGCGGCTCCTCGGGGACGAACTCGGTGCCGCAGCGGGGACAGCGGACCTTCCACGCCCGGTACTCGTCGTCCACGTCCAGCGGCTCGCGGCACCCCGGGCACGGAACGGACAGCGGCATCGGCCCCCCGCGGCGCGGTCAGTAGGTGAGGAGGCTGAACACCTCGTACCCGGGCAGGAGCGCCCGCCCGCCGAGGAACCCGAGTTCGATCAGGAACGCGCACCCGGCCACCACGCCGCCGGCCTGTTCGATCAGCTTCCCGGCCGCGGCCATGGTGCCGCCGGTGGCGAGCACGTCGTCGACCAGCAGCACCCGCGCGCCCGGGGCGACGCCGTCGACGTGCATGTGGAGCTCGGCGGAGCCGTACTCGAGGTCGTAGCGGAAACTGTGCGTCTTGTACGGCAGTTTCCCCGGCTTGCGGAGCGGCACGAGCGGCAGGTTGAGTTCGAGCGCCAGCGGGGCGGCGAACAGGAACCCGCGGGCCTCGGCGGCGGCGATGGCACCGATGGGTGTCCTGGCGTAGTGCGCGGCCATGCGGGCGATGGTGTAGCCGAACGCCTTGGGGTCGGCGAGGAGCGGCGTGATGTCCTTGAAGAGGATGCCCGGTTTGGGGAAGTCGGGCACGTCGCGGATGAGCGCGTTCAGGTCCATCCCCGGCCTCGCGGGTGAGGGGATGTCTTACGCCCGCGCGCCGAAACGGGAAGCGCCGCTACTTCGGCGGTGGGGCCGGCGGTTCGATCCCCGCCGGCGGCGCCTCCCCGGGCCGAAGGCGGTGGAGGTGGAGGCCGATCTTCGTGGAATGCTCGGGTCCGGACAACGTCGTCCGAACGGTCGCATAAGAGACCCCTTCGGGCAGGTCGAGTAGCACTGCCGTGCGGGTGTAGGGGAACGACGCCGCTACTCTGGTACGTGTCACGACCGGAACTCCGTTCACCCAGACGCGGTACGAGGAATTCCCGGTGGTAAAGAGTACCGCCCGCCCCGGCCCGTCCGACTTGAAGGTGGCATGAAGCCACGCCGCGGCAGTCTCATCTCGTCCGACCACTACCGCGGGGTCGAGTAGCCCCCGCTTGTCTGGCTCTGACGCTTTCCACGAGAGTGGTGGGCCGTCCCCGTTCGAGACAGGCGCGGCGAAGAATTCCGTTGGCAACACCCCGCCCTTCGCCGCCGGATCGAACGGGTCATCGACGGTCGGCTTGCACGGCCCGAGCACGCGCCACGACGCCGCCAACGGTCGTGGCGCGGCGTCGTGGAACGCCCAGAACAAGGCCGGTGGTTGGAAGTCAATCTGCTTCAGGTGAGGGTTGCCACGCAGGTACTGGCCACGTTTCGCCAACTCATCCTCCCAGCCGTGGGCGACGATGTGGTCGGCCCGGAGCCGGGCCGCACCCGGGTCGAGGAACGTCGCGGCGGAGGCCTGGAACCCGATGAGTGAGAGATCGCCCAGCGCGGCGAGGTTGTGGCATGTCCCAGTAACATTGAGGTACGCCCGCTCCGCCAGGCACGCCCGGAGATCGGCCCCGTCGGTCGACTCAAGGCAGTAGAGGAACAACGTCTGGAGGCCCATACCTCGAAACGCCCTGACTTCGGCAGCACGGGGGATGGTGAGTGAGAGTGAGGACAGTGGGATGCCACGTAGTGGCTCGGCGCTGCGACAGGCCGCATTATTGTAGAGGTCAAGGTGGGTCAGCCGGAGGCCACGGAAGTGCGAGAGGTCCACGACACGGCCTCGCTCGTGTCCGGACCCATACGCGGTCAGTTTCGTTAACTCGCGCATCGCACGAACCGGGCTCAGGTCTGCAACCTCGTCCGACTTGAAGGAGAGCATCACCACCTTCCCAGCCTCCACCTCGGATTCCAGTTTCCCGTCCCACCCCGGATTGAGTCGCTGCAGTTCTCTCGTGAAGCGGTCCACCTGCACCCGCGGCGGCTGCTTCAGGAACAGCTTCAGCCACTCGGGGTCGTCGGGGTTGTAGTCGTCGAGCTTCCGCGCTACCACCTCGCGCTGGTTCACCCGCAGAGTCAACTTCTCCAGGCCGCCGCGTCCGAGTGTCACCAGCCCGCCCGACAGCTTCACCGCCGGGTCGGGCGCCGACACCTCCACCGTGTACACCCCCGGCGGCAGCGCGAACATCCGCTCCCGCGTCCGCTCCGCCACCGGCACGCCGTCACGCTTCAGGGTCAACTCCACCGCATCCGCCCCGGCGTCGTCGATGTCGAGGTACGCCGTCTCGGTCGCCGCCCGACCCCACATCACTGCCGTCACCGCCGCCGCGACCACGCACACCCCCAGCACCCCCACCGCCACCGGCACCCACCGTGATCCTTGCGGCCGCCGCACTGCCGGCCGCACCTCGGTCAGCGTCGGCGTGTCGGCGGCGAGGTCGCCCCACGGCTCGGCCGCGGGGAGGACCGCACTCGTCAGCCCCAGTTCGACGGCTTGCAGTGCGGCGGCCACGGCCGCGGCCGTCGGTGGGCGGGCGGCGGGGTTCTTCGCCAGCAGTCGGCCGATCAGGTCGGCCAGCGCCGGCGGCAGGCCGGGAACGACCTCCGCGACCGGCACCGGCTCGACACGCACGACGGCGGCCATGATCTCGGCGGCGGTCTTGCCGGGGAACGGCGGGCGGCCGGCGACCATCTGGTAGAGCACCACCCCAAGGCTGAAAAGGTCGGTGCGGTGATCGAGCGGACGGCCGAGCGCCTGCTCCGGGCTCATGTACGCCGGCGTGCCGATCACCGCGCCCGTCTGCGTCAGGTGGGCGTCGGCCGGCAGCGATTCTCCGCTCACGGGGTCGGCGTCCCCGGCGGCTCGGGCCAAGCCGAAGTCGAGGAGCTTCACCCGCAGCCGGCCCGCTTCGAGCCAGATGTTGCCGGGTTTGATGTCGCGGTGGACGAGGCCCGTGGCGTGCGCCGCGGCCAGCCCATCGGCGGCCTCACGGGCGATCCGCACCGCCTCCGCCACCGGGGGTTGCGGGTTGGCGCGAAGAGCGTCCGCGAGGGTGAGGCCGCGGAGGACGGGCATCGCCAGGAACGGCACCGCGGCGTCGTCCACGACCTCGTAGATCGCGACGACGTGGTCGTGCTCCACGGCCGCCTGCGCCCGCGCCTCGCGGAGGAATCGCTCCCGCGCCACCGGGTCGGCCGCGGCCCGCGCCGGCAGCACCTTCAGCGCCACGGTGCGGCGCAACACCGGGTCTTCGGCGCGGTACACGACGCCCATGCCGCCGCGGCCGAGAACGCCGACGACGCGGTACTTGCCGAGCCGCTCGGGGACGGCGGGGTCGGCCGCGGCGCCCGGGCCGGTGTGGCCGAGCGAGCCGGTGCTGTCCGACGCCGGGGCGTGCGACAGGGCGGCGGTGCGCTCGTCGGAAGGGGAC
>DASPHQ010000185.1:0-2361 GCA_035629595.1 Urbifossiella sp.
GTGCGCCTGAAAAGCGAGTTGCCGCTTGCGGCGCAGCACCGCGGTGCTGCGCCGCAAGCGGCGGAACGGGTCACCCCGCCCGCCGCTCGGGCAGCGGGTACTCCAGGATCTCCTGGAGCAGCTCCCGCTTGCTCGGCCGGGCGAGGAGCGGGACGAGGTTCGGCAGGGCGTAGTAGTCGCCGTCGAACTGGTAGGCGTCGGCCGCGACCCCGGCCTGGCGGCACGCCGCCTCCAACTCCGCGGTCGCGCCCGTCACCTTGACGAAGCAGACCGCCGGCTCGACCTTCAGCTCGTCCCGGTACTTCAGGAGTTCCGGCACGAACAGGGGGGCGGTGTTCTCCCCCTCGTCGGTCACGACCACCAACTGCTCGACGTACTGCCGCTTCCGCCGCATCACCTCGACCGCAGCGCCGACCGACGTACCGCCGCCGGCGGTGATGCCCGCCAGCGCCTTCTCCCACGCCGCCAGGTCCGGCCCCGCGGCCTCGACCGGGTAGGCGATGGTGTCGAAGGCGTAGGCGTACAGCTCCCGGTCGGCCACGGCCGCCAGCAGCGCCCCGAGCCGCTTGCCGATCTCGATCGCCTGCGACATCGACCCCGACTTGTCGATGAGCAGCGCCGTCGGCCGCGTGATCCGACCCCGCGCCTTCACGCGGGCGTCGGCCACGGCGTCGAGCTTGGCCTTTACGTCGGCCGACACGCCGGCCGCGTCGCGGGCCTTCTCGGCCTTGAACGCGCTGACGCGGCCGACCGTCTTGGCCTGCTCCAGCCGGGCGTCGACCAGCGCCTTGACGGTCGGCTCGTCGAACGCCCCGCGGCGGCGGAGCAGGTCGAGGTTGTTGATGACCTCCTGCGGCGTCATCCGGCCCACGAGCGCCTTCAGCACCGCCGGCGTCACGTCCTTCACCAGCCCGACGGCAACGCGGAGCGGCACGTCGTGCTGCACGATGAGCCGGGCCGCCTGGTCGGGCGAGTCGGCGCCGGCGAGGGCCTTCAGCCCCGCCAGTTTCGACCCCTCGGGCGGCCGGTCGTCGAACAGCACGGCCTGCGCCCGCGGCGCCGGCTTGACGTGCAGCAGCGCGTACAGCCGCTTCAGCGCCTTGCGGGCGGTCAGGGCCGTGCTGTCGAACCACCGGTCGTCGGCCTCGCGCTCGCGGAGGTAGCGCGTGACCTCCGTCCGCACCGACCGCGGCACGTTCCGGCCGAGGCCGCCGTCGGCGGTCATGCGCACCTTCTCCGGCTTCGGCGCGACCACCTGCACGGTCACCTCCTCCTTCCACCCGTGGATGAAGTCGACGACGCGGCCGAGCTGGTACGGCGGCAGCTGCCGCAGCATCGCCAGCCCGACCTCGCGGTGGCCCGGGAAGGCGCTGAGCACCAGCGTGACGACGAACATCTCGTGGTGGTCGCGCACGTCGCCGTGGTCGGCGTACCAGGCGGCGAGGCGGACATAGAACCGCGGGTCCCGCGCCACCAGCTCGGCGTGGAGCGGGTGGACGAGGCCGAGGTTCCGGTGCGGGCAGGTGAGGAGGCTGTTGAGCATCGCCAGCCGCAGGTCCTGCTCGTTCTGCACGGTCGTCGTCATGGGCGGACCTCCAACGAAAGCGGCCGCCGGGGGCGGCCGTGAAAAGGAACCCGTACGAGTTCGGGAAGCTTCAACGCGTCTTGCAACCGAGCAGATGTTTGTAGGCTTCCGCCGTCGGGTACGGGTTGTCTCGATGATCGCGGTGAACGCCCCGGGCCGCCGCACGAGTTTGGCCGGCTTTGGGTACACAAGTGCTCTACCACTGAGCTACCCCCCGGTGAGTCGGGGGGGCCGGAGTCGAACCGGCGACCACTTCCTCTGATGGAAACGTGTTTGTAGGCCGTCCCCGTGGGGTGCAGCGACCCGGTGCGTTCGCAGAAAGGGACGCACGACGTAGGGGGAGGTTCGGAGAATTCTGATGCGGTTCCGGCGAGCCGGGAGCGTGAGCGACCGGAGTGGCACGCCGCACGAGGCGCGATTAACTCCGGTCGCTCACGCTCCCGGCTCGCCGGGCAGGATCTTTTCAGTTCCGCTCCCCGATTCGCAGCAGCACCTTCCCGCCCTTCCCTTCCGCGGCGGCGTGCGTCACCGCCTCGCG
Source organism: Urbifossiella sp. (assembly GCA_035629595.1). Classification (GTDB taxonomy): domain Bacteria; phylum Planctomycetota; class Planctomycetia; order Gemmatales; family Gemmataceae; genus Urbifossiella. The sequence continues at coordinate 2,124 of DASPHQ010000185.1, forward strand.
CACCTGCGTCAGCGGGTACGTCGCGGCGATCGGGCTCGTCAGCGTGCCGTCGCGGATCAGTTCGCCCACCTCGCGGAACAGCCGAAGCATCCGCAGCACGCGCTGCCGCTTCGCCCAGCTGCCGAGCCAAAACCCTTCGACCCGAACGTCCCCGCTGAGGACGCGCCGTGGGTGAATCGACACCAGCTCGTCCGACAGCGACCCGAACAGCAGCATGCGCCCGCCGGGCGCGAGCGCC
>DASPHQ010000186.1:0-16009 GCA_035629595.1 Urbifossiella sp.
CGCCCGGGGTTGCACCCCGGGCTACACGCCGACGCCCTCCGGGCTCCGAACCATGATTGGACAGCGACACGGGACGAAATGGTTCGCGCCCGCGTCGGGCCTCGAAGACTCGGACCGACGACGGTTGCGCGGGGAGCGGGCCGTGAATCAGTGACCGGGCCGCAGCTGCCAGAAGACCGCCCGGAGGGCTCCGCCCTCGTCTCGGACCACGCCCTTCGGGACGAGCTGCGTGTCGGTCAGGAGGTCCCGGACCACCGCCGCGTCCGTCGTTTGGTAGACGAGCGACTGGAACCGGGAGTCGTCGGGCCGCAGAAGGGATTCGGCCTCACTGATGTGACGGACCGGCATCATGCCGAACGGATGAATCGCTAGCATTACGAGGCTCTCCCGGCCCGCCAGGGCGGTGCAGACCTTCAGCCGTAATTCCGATGAGTACGCTTAGCGTACTTGCCCGTGATGCCCGCGTCTGTCGGGACTATCGACTACAAAGTGTCCAGTGTCAATCCCGACGGAATGAGGGCAATCCCTTCGAGCGGCGGGTCGTTGGTCAGCGACCGGCCGTCGAGCCGACGGCGCGGCTTCTTGGTGTGACCGGGTGGGAGTGCGGGCGGAAGAATCATTTCCGCTCCCGCAGCGCCACCGCCGCCTCGCCGAGCGACCGGCCGACGCCCAGGAGCGTCCGCGGGCTGCCGAGGTAGTGGTACGGAAAGTCGCTGCCGACGCGGTTCCACGCCTCCAGGTTCTCGCGCCACCCCTTGCGGAAGATCGCGTCCGCCTCCGCGTCCCAGTGTACGTCGGTCTTCACCAGCACGGCGTTGCCGCGGAACTCGTCCTTGTCCAGCCCCGCCGCCTGCGCCGCCTTGAAGCGCTTCACGTTGTCGCCGGCCTTCTCGCCGTCCACGCCCATCTCGCCGACCACGACCGGCAGCTTCGGGTCGCCCAGGTCCTTGCGCACGTCGCGGATCAGGTGGCCGAGGTTCGCCGCGTACTCGGCCGTCGCCTCCGCCGAGATCATGTCGTTCCACCCCTGGAACCACACGAACCCGGCCAGTTCCGTCTTGCGGCCGGCAAGCGAGGGGAAGTGCGTGCCCAGATCCTTCAACGTGTTGCGGTACTCGTCCAGCATCGCCCGGTACGACGCGCCGAACGGCGCCTTCACGTCCTCCTCCGTGGCCGTCGGCGTGCGCTTGCGCAGCTCGGCGAGCATCTTGTCGAGCGCCTCGCGCGGCGGCAGTCCGGCCGACGGCGGGCGGAAGTCGCGGTACAGGCTCTTGCCGCCCCACGCCGGCTTGACGAGCAGCACCGGCTGCGAATAGCGGTCGCCGACCACCTGCCCGAACCCGAGCTCCGGCCCGATGGCCTTCGGGGCGCCGAAGCCGACCGTCAGCTTCCCCTTGCGGTCGAGGAACTTGACGAACACGTCCTCGCGCTCGACCCACGCCGAGCCGTGGCGGAACGGCGCCCACAGCGCGCGGGTGGCCGGCTGCGTGGCCTGGTAGTCCATCACGCTCACCTTGGCGTGCCCGACCATGTTCGACTGCCCGGACAGCAGGAACACCAGCACCGGCGGTTCCTGGGCGGGCGCCGCGGCGGGCGCGGCAAGGAGGGCAAGCACGGCGAAGAGGCGCGGCATGGCGGACTCGCGGGGGGTGGTAAGCCGCACCCACTGTCGGCGACGGGGGGAGCGCGGTCAAGCGCCGAATCGGCCGGAACTTCAGTCGTTTTCGCTTGACCGCCCGGAAAGGCCCGGCTATGGCCGGAACGCTTTCTCACACACTCTCGACGCGGGGTCCGACTGCCCCGTGCCCCCGGCCTGTGCGGCCGGGGCGGTTGGGCCAGCGCCGGGGGGCGTCGGCCGGGCCGCGGTGCGGGGTTCCTACGGGGAGGGGAAGGAGGCCATGGTGTTCCAGGCTACGATTACCGGCTGGAAGCGGATTGCCGCCCGGCTGCTGCTGGTGCCGGTGCTGGCCGGCGGGGCTGCCGCCCTGGCCACCGCCCAGCCGCCCCGCCCCGGCGCCCAGACGCCGGCGCCCGCGGGCGACTCGAAATCCATCCTCAAGGAGGCCCGCCGGGCGCTCTCCGAGGGCCGGTTCAACGACGCCCGCGACCTCGCCCAGCGGGCCGACGCGACCAACCCGACCGGCAAGTGGGGGCTGTTCGAGGACACCCCCAACGCGCTCCGCCGCGACATCGAGTCCGGCCAGGTGAAGGCCAAGAACGCCGAGGTCGAGACCCTGACGAAGCAGGCCAAGGCGCTGGCCACCCGCCCGGCCGCGAGCGACGCCGAGAAGGCCCGCAACATCGACCAGGCGCTGCAGCTGGCCCGCCGCGCCGACCAGCTCCACGGCCCCAGCTACGGCGTCATGGAGTTCGGCGACCGGCCCGACCGCATGGTCAAGGAGCTGGAATCGACCCGCGCCAAGCTCGGCCCGGCGATGACCCTCCCGCCCACGACGCCGGCCCCAACGCTGGCGGGCGGGAACAAGGCCACCCCGACGGCGGCGGCTAGTGGGAACAAGGCCGCGCCGCCGACCGGGGTCCGCCCGGCCGTCGGCACCAACACCCCCGGCGCCCCGTCCGGCGTGATGCCGGCCGCGGGCACCGCGAAGGGTCCGGCCCTTGTCACCCCGGTGACGGCGCCGACGGCACCGCTGGCCCCGCGGCCGCCGGTGACGCCGACCACGCCGGTCGCCGGGCCGCTGAGCCCGATGGCGCCGCTGAGCCCGACGGCCCCGGTCGCCACGACCCCGGCCACCACCGACGCCAAGAAGGCGGCCGCGCAGCGGCTCATGGCCGACGGCAAGCGGATGGCCGACGGCGGCGACTTCGCCGGCGCCCACGCCAAGCTCGCCGAGGCGGTCCGCCTCGGGGCCGAGTTCGCGGCGACCGAGCCGAGCCCCGGCCTGGCGCTGCAAGACCTGAACGTCCGCGGCGCCGCCGCCATCGACCGGCTGGTCCGCGAGGCCGCCGCCAAGACCGCCGCCCGCGACTTCGTCCGCGCCGAGGCGGCGCTCGACGCGGCCAACGAGATCGCGTCCGCCCTGAGCCTGTTCCAGCGGCCGATCGACGAGGCCCGCTCCGCCCTGCGGACGGCCTCCAGCGGCGTCGCCGGCAACCCGACCCCGGGCGTCATCACCCCGGCCGGCGGCCCCGAGACGCTGGTGCGGGCGCCGGAAGCGCCGACCACCGGTTCGGTCACCGGCCGGCAGCTGATCGACCAGGCGACGCTGGCGTTCCGCCAGGGCGACTTCGAGGCCGCCCGCCGCATCGCGCTGCAGGCGCACAACGTCGGCGGCGTCCAGGCCGAGGCCCGCGGGCTGCTCAACCAGATCGACACGGAGGTGTTCGCCGGCAAGCAGCGGACCGCCGCCCGGTCGCTGGACGCCGCCGCGACCGCCGCCGGCAACAAGGACCACGGCCACGCCCTCGGCGTGCTCGTGCTCATCGACCCGAACCTCCTCCCGGCCGACGGCAAGGCCCGCCGCCAGGAGCTCATCAACAACTGCAAGGCCGCGCTCGAGAAGGGCGGCAGCGGCGTCGTGAACGTCGGCGCCCAGACGAGCGACCTGCCGCCGGTGGTGCCGCCGACGGCGAACCCGCCGACGACCACGCCGGGCGTGGCGCGGATCGGGCCGGACGCGACGAAGGGCGGCGAGCTGGTCGGGCAGGCCGACGCCATGCGGAAGGTGGCGTCGCAGAAGCTCCGCTCCGACGGGCTGAAGATCCAGGCGGACGCCCAGGCCGCGTTCGGCCGCGGCGAGACCGACCTCGCCATCCAGCTGCTGAACGACTACGCTGCCCGCGTCCGCGCGGCGAACCTGAGCCCCGGCGACACCGCCCTGCTGATGCGGCCGGTGGACGCCCGGATGGAGATGTTTCGGGTGATGCGCGGCCAGACCGAGGCGCTGGCCCGGGAGAACACCACCCGCCGCGAGGCGCGGGAGCTGGTCACCGGCCGCGGCGCCGCCGAGGAGCAGCGCAAGACCGAGGTGGCGCGGCTGGTGCGGCAGTACCGCACCCTCGTGGACCAGCACGACTACGCCGCCGCCGAGCGCGTCGCGCTGCAGGCCAAGCAGCTCGAGCCGGACGACCCCGGCGTCGCCGCCCTGGCCCACATGGCCAAGATGTCGCGCCGCGTCCGCGAGGCCGAACAGATCAGGGACGGCAAGGAGCGGCTCTTCCTGGACGGGATCAACGCGGCCGAGAAGCAGGGGCCGTTCGTGGACACCGACAACCCGGTCTCGCTGCGGCTCGACCGGGCGCTGATCTCGAAGAAGCGCGGCTCGCTGGACGACTCGTACCTCCGCACGCGGAGCCCGGTGGAGTACGACATCGAGATGAAGCTCGACCGACCGGTGGCGCTCGACTTCGTGCAGACGCCGCTGACCGAGGCGGTGGACGGGGTGCGGGCCCTCACCGGGCTGCCGGTGTCGTGGGACACCGACTCGATCAGCAAGGCGGGCATCAGCACGGCCATGCCGGTGACCGCGCAGGTCGGGACGATCTCGGCGAAGAACGCGCTGAACATCATCCTGGACAACGCCAAGCTGGCGTACACGATCGAGTTCGACACGGTCCGCATCACCACCCGCGAGAAGGTGAAGGGGCGGCTGTACACGAAGGTGTACGCGGTAGCCGACCTCATCACCCCGATCCCGAACTACGCCCTGCCCGACTACGCCGACTTCGGGAAGATGCTCAACAAGAGCGCGGCGACGGTGATGATGCCGGGGCTGGGGCTGAACCCGCCGCAGGGGCCGGGGAACGTCCGCAACGGGCTCCAGGGCGGCAACCCCGTCAGCGGCTCTCAGGCCACCATGCCCGGGATCGCCGGCGGCCAGGTGATCGGCAACGAGCGCGGCACCCTGCAGAACGAGTCGATGGGGTCGGCCGGGTACGCCGGGACCGGGACCACCCGCGAGGAGCAGCTGATGCGGCTGATCCAGAAGCTGGTCCACCCGCACAGCTGGGACGGCCCGGCCGGCGGCCCCGGGAAGATCGAGTACTACGACATCGCCCACGCCCTGGTGGTGAACCAGACGGCCAACGTGATCACCGAGATCGACGACCTCCTCCGGTCGCTCCGGCAGCTGCAGGACCTGGCGGTGGCCGTCGAGATCCGCATCATCTCGCTGTCCGAGACGTTCTTCGAGCGGATGGGCGTGGACTTCTCGATGAACATCAAGACGCACAACACCCGGTTCGAGCCGGGGCTGACGAGCGGGCAGTTCCGCCCGGAGCCGTTCATCAACGACATCAACAGCCGCGGGGCGACGGTCGGGCTGACGCCGGCCGGGAGTTTCACCGGCGACCTGGACGTGCCGATCCGGAGCACCAGCTTCAACTACGCCATCCCCGGGTTCGGCGGGTATCCGAACAACCCCGGGAACAACGGCGGCGTGAGCCTCGGGCTGGCGTTCCTCAACGACATCCAGGTGTTCATGTTCATGGAGGCCGCCCAGGGCGACCGCCGGGTGAACGTGATGCAGGCGCCGAAGATCACCCTGTTCAACGGCCAGACGGCGAACCTGGCGGTGGCCGACACGCAGTTCGTGGTGACCAACGTGGCCGTCTACTCGGTGAACGGGCAGATCGTGTTCGTCCCGCAGAACACGCCCCTCCCGGCCGGCTCCCGCACCCCGGTGACGGACCCGACCGGGCAGATCGGGCTGGCGAACGTGGCCATCTCGGTGCAGGCGGTGGTGTCGGCCGACCGCCGGTTCGTCCGGCTGAACCTGCCGATCACCATGGTGGCGCAGTCGGGGGCGACCGTCCCGCTGTTCCCCTTCACGACGTTCGTGACGCCGATCTTCGAGGGCGGCAGCCAGGGCCAGCCGATCCCGTTCACGCAGTTCCTCCAGCAGCCGGCGTTCACCACCCTGGCCGTGCAGACGACGGTGGTCTGCCCGGACGGCGGCACGGTGCTCCTCGGCGGGCTGAAGACGCTGGGCGAGAGCCGGAACGAGTTCGGCCCCCCGTTCCTGAGCAAGATTCCCTACCTGAACCGGCTGTTCAAGAACGTCGGCATCGGTCGTGAGACGCAGCACATCATGATCATGGTGACGCCGCGGATCATCATCAACGCCGAGGAGGAGTACAACCAGACGGAGGGCGGCGGCCCGCTCGGGAACCGGTAACGGCAGCGCAAGAAGCCCGGGGACGGCCGTCCCCGGACTTTGTGAAGCCCACCGGTTGCGACCGGTGGGCTTCGCCCGTTTCGGCACCCGTCGGGCGTTCAGGGGGAAGGCGATGTCGAACCTGCCGATCCGCCGGCTTGATGTTGGTAGCCGCGGGCTTTAGCCCGCGCTGAGACTCGCGCGGGCTAAAGCCCGCGGCTACCAACCCAATACACCGCCGTCGAGACGACACGAAGCAACCAGGGGGGAAGGCGATGTCGAACCTGCCGATCCGCCGGGTGGTGCTGTACAAGCACGGGGTCGGGTACTTCGAGCGCGAGGCGGCCGTTTCCGGCGACGAGACGCTGACGCTGGCGTTCAAGCAGCGCGAGGTGAGCGACGTGCTGAAGTCGCTGACCGTGCTCGACCTCGGCGGCGGCACCGTGTCGGCCGTGTCCTACGACAGCACCACGCCGGCCGACCAGCTCCTGTCCGAGATCGCCCTCACCATCCCCGACAGCAACAGCCTCACGAAGCTCCTGCCGCAGCTGCGCGGCGCCCGCGTCGCGGTGCGGCCCGCGGGGGCGCAGCCGGTGGTGGGCGCCGTCCTCGGCATCGACACCGCGGAGGTGCGCACCCCCGCCGGCCTCCAGCAGACGCCGCGGCTGTCGGTCCTGACCGACGCCGGCGAGGTGCGCTCGTTCGACCTGTTCGACGTCGACCTGACGCTGCTCGACGAGGGGTTGCGGCGCGACCTGGAGTTCCTGCTGAAGACGCAGCTCGGCGCGAAGAAGAAGGACGCGCGGACGTTCACGCTGTTCGCGCAGGGCGCCGGCGCGCGGACGCTGCGGCTCAGCTACGTGCTCGAAGCGCCGGTGTGGAAGGCGACGTACCGCATCCTGCTAGACGACAGCGCCGAACAGCCCCTCATTCAGGGCTGGGCCGTCGTGGACAACACGTCCGACGAGGACTGGGCCGACGTGGCGCTGACGCTGGTGGCCGGGCTGCCGGTGTCGTTCGTTCACGACCTGTACACGCCGCGCTACATCCGCCGTCCCGTCGTGCAGGTGAAGGAGACGACCGGCGTCCTCCCCCCGATGGCAGAGTACGGGTTCGAGGAGGACTTCCCCGCGGCGTTCGGCCCGATGTCCGCAGACGCCGTCGTGATGTCCGCGCCCGTCGCCGCGGCTGCCCGCTTGTCACCGGACCAGCTCGACAAACTCCGCAAAGCATCCGCACGGGGGCCGAAACTCGAAGCCGCGTTCGGCCCGTCGTCCGTGGACACGCAGACGCGGGAGCGGCAGGTCGGGGACCTGTTCGAGTACGCCATCGAGAAGCCGGTGACGGTGCGGCGGAACCAGTCGGCGCTGGTGCCGATCGTGCTGAAGCCGTTCGCCGGCCGCAGCGTGCTGCTGTACCAGAAGGCCGCCCGCGCCGAGAACCCGGTCCGCTGCGTCGAGTTCGAGAACACCACCGGCCTCACCCTCGAAGGCGGCCCCGTCACCGTCCTCGACGGCGGCAGCTACGTCGGCGAGGCGATGCTCGACACCATGAAGCCGAACGAGCACCGCCTCGTCGGGTACGCCGTCGAGCTCGGCGTGCGCGTCCTCGACAACACCGACAGCCACGACGGCACCGTCACCCGGGTGACGATCAAGAAGGGGGTGATGAAGACGCACGCCGCGCGGGTGGTGAAGACGACGTACACGTTCGCCAGCAAGGCCGACCGCGAGCAGGTGCTGTACCTCGACCACCCGCGCGACGGCGGCAAGTGGAAGCTCGGCGGCGCCGCGAAGCCGCACGAGACGACCGAGAACCACTGGCGCTTCAAGCTGGCGCTGCCGGCGAACGCCACGACGAAGTTCGCCGTGCAGCAGGAGCAGGCGATCTGGCAGGCGGTCGGGCTGGCCGACTTCACCGCCGACCAGCTCGGCGGCTGGGTGTCGGCGGCGTGGCTGGACGCGGCGACGGAGGCGGCGCTGCGCGACGTGCTGGCGGCGCGGGCGGAGGCGGCCGGGTTCGAGGCGCGGCTGGCGGCGCTGGCGCAGGAGCGGGCGTCGATTGCCGCCGACCAGAAGCGGCTGCGCGACAACCTCGGCAGCCTGGGCGACCGGGCGACGGAGAAGGAGTTGAGGGAGCGGTTCGTGCGGTCGCTCGGCCTGCAGGAGGACCGGCTGGAGGAGATGAAGGCCGAGGAGGCGAAGCTGACGGCCGCCCGCGACGCGGCCCGCGCCCGCCTCGCGGCGCGGCTGGCGGCGCTGGACTACGACGGGGCGGTACGCGGATGAACGACGCCTGGCTTCACCCGCGCACCGCGTACGTCCACGTCCCGTTCTGCGCCCACCACTGCGGGTACTGCGACTTCGCCGTCACGACCGGGCAGGACCACCTCATCGAGCTCTATCTCGAAGCGCTCGGCGTCGAGCTGGCCGGGCTCGGCGAGGCGTTCCCGGTCGAGACGCGGTTTATCGGCGGCGGCACGCCTACACACCTGTCCCCCGACCAGCTCGCCCGCCTGCTGGCGCTGCTGAACCGCTGGCTGCCCCAGATCGAAAGCCCGGGGACGGCCGTTCCCGGGCTTGGGGAGTTCAGCGTCGAGGCGAACCCGGACACGATCACCACCGAGAAGGCGGCCGTGCTCGCCGCCGGCGGCGTGACGCGGGTGAGCCTCGGGGTGCAGTCGTTCCGCCCCGGGTCGCTCGCGGCGCTCGACCGCCGCCACACCCCGGACCAAGTGCCGCGGGCCGTCGAGCTGGTGCGGCGGCACGGGCTGGCGCTGTCGCTGGACCTGATCTTCGCCGCCCCCGGCAGCACCCCCGCCGACTGGGCCGCCGACCTGACCGCGGCCCTGGCGTTCGAGCCGGACCACGTCAGCACCTACGGCCTGACCTACGAGACGGGCACGCCGCTGTGGAAGGCGCGTCGCCGCGGCGCGGTGCCGACGGTGCCGGAGGACGCGGAACTGGCGATGTACGAGCACGCCATCGACCGGCTGACCGCGGCGGGGTTCGAGCACTACGAGGTGTCGAACTTCGCCCGGCCGGGACAGCGCTGCCGGCACAACGAGCGCTACTGGGCGAACGAGGCGTACCACGGGTTCGGCACCGGCGCCGCGCGGTACGTGGGCGGCCGCCGCGAACTGAACGTCCGCGACACGGCGGTCTACGTGCGCCGCGTGCTGGCCGGCGAGTCGCCGACGTTCCAGAGCGAGGAGCTGGCTCCCCGCGACCGCGCCTTCGAGACGCTGGCGACGCAGCTCCGCCGCGCCGACGGCATCGGGCGGGTGCGCTTCCTCGAGCAGACCGGCTTCGCGCTCGACGCGCTGGTCGGGGAGCGGGTGGCGAATCTCGTGCGCGCCGGGCTGCTGTCCGACGACGGCGCCGCGGTGCGGCTGACGCGCCGCGGCTTCTGCGTGGCCGATGGGATCGTCGAGGACTTGCTGAAGGCGAACGCGACCGGTTGATCCCTCATCCGGTGGATCCGTAACCGCCCCGGGGCAACGCCCCGGGGGCGGGTAGCGGATACGGTTTCGCGCGACGCGCCGGGGCGGTCGGCGACGATACTGGTGGGAGGTTCACGGATGACACCGACCGTCGCCGGCCTGGCCCGCCTCACCGGGCCGACCGACGCCGACCTGCTCGCGCGGTTCGCCGCGGCGCGCGACGACGCCGCGTTCGCCGAGCTCGTGCGCCGCCACGGCCCCGCCGTGCTGGCCGTGTGCCGCCGCCTCACCGGCCACGCCCAGGACGCGGAGGACGCTTTTCAGGCCGCGTTCCTGGTGCTGGCGCGGAAGGCCGACCGCGTCCGCCCCGGCGAGCCGGTGGCGGCGTGGCTGTACGGCGTCGCGGTGCGGGCGGCGCGGAACGCCGCCGCCCGGACATGGCGCCGGCGCGAGGTTCTGGTGGAAGCCGTGCCCGACGTGCCGGCGCGGGCCGCGGAGCCGTTCGACGCCGACGCTGCCGCGGCCGTGCTCGACGAGGTCGAGCGGCTCCCCGACTTCCTCCGCTCGGCCGTGATCCTGTGCGAACTCGAAGGCCGCCCGCGCGCCGCGGCGGCGCGGGAGCTCGGGGTCGCCGCGGGCACCCTCAGCAGCCGGCTCGCCGCCGCGCGGAAGCGGCTGGCCGCCCGCCTCGCGGCGCGCGGCTTCGCCCCGGCGGCGCTCGCCGCACTCGCCCCCGCGGCCGTCCCGCCGCGGCTCGCGGCTGCCCTGGCGGCGACCCCAGTCCCCCCCGCCGTCGCTTCCCTCGCCAACGGAGTACTCCGCGCCATGACTCTGAAACCGCTCCGCGCCGCCGGGCTGGCCGTCGCCCTCGTCGCCGCCGCGGTCGCGGCCGGCTTCGCCGGTCCGCCCGCGGCGGCCGACCCCGCGCCGGCCCCGCCGCCGGCCGCGCCGCAGGCCGTCGCCGCGGCCGGCGGCGGGCAACTACTCCTGTGGTGCGGCGGCAACCCGGTGCTCCTGCGGCCCGACGGGACGGAGGTCCGCAAGCTCCCCGGCACCGGGTTCGAGGACGCACACGGCTCCGCCCGGCTCCACCCGGACGGGAAGCGGTTCGCGTACTCGTCCGAGGAGCAGCCGCGGCCGAAGGTCGGGGACACGCGGGTCGAGACGTACGTCCGCGACCTGACCGCCCCCGGGCTCGGCAAGGCCGTGGGGGTCGAGAACGCGGCAGCCGTCGCCTGGGGGGACGGCGGGGACCGGCTGTACGGCGGGTATAACGCGCCCGGGTGCGACACCGCCTGGGTGTCCGACGCCGACGGCGGGGACGTGGCCGAGTTCTCGTTCCCGGTCGGCCGGCTGCTGCTGGACCGTTCGCCGGACGGCAGGCACCTCCTGGCCTTGAAGGTGAACCGGGACGTGGACGGGCCGCCGGTGTCCGAGGTCCACCTGCTGCGGGCCGACCGGACGACGGTCGCGGTCGTCTCCCCGGCCCGGTACCAGGTGGCGGCCGCCCGGTTCGCCCCGGACGGGCGGTCGATCCTGCTGGGCGTCGATCCGCCGGCCGCCGCCGCCGACCCGGGCCGGCCGGTGATCCTCCGGGTGAGCATGAAGGACCTGTCCGAATCGACCGTGACCCGCCTCCCGAAGGGGACGACGCTGGAGAGCGTGTGCGGCTCCCCGGACGGCGCCCGCGTCGCGTACACCTGGTACGCGGCGCAGCCGGAGGGCGTGCCGGCGTCGGAGTACGTGTACGGGCTGACCGTGTGCGACCTCCGCGGCGGGAACGCGGCGACCGTGTACACCCGAAAGGGGACAGCCCTCGGGTCCGTGGACTGGCGGTGACACCCGGCCGGTACGAAGATGGACCCGGCCGGCGCCCCCGGCCGGGTTTTTTCGTTTTCCCGCGACGCGCCGGGCGGCCTGGCGGGGTTATCGATGGGCGGCACGCCGCCGCCCCGGAGGCCCGGATGCCGTCAGCTTCACCGGCGACGCTGGTCGCCCGGCTCGCCGATCCCGCGACCGACGCCGACCTGCTCGCCCGGTACGCGGCGGGCCGGGACGGGGCGGCGTTCGCCGAACTCGTCCGCCGGCACGGCCCGATGGTGCTGACCGTCTGCCGCCGGGTGACCCGCCACGCCCACGACGCCGAGGACGCCTTCCAGGCCGCGTTCCTGGTGCTGGCGCGGAAGGCCGACCGGCTCGGCGGCGTCGCCGTGGGGGCGTGGCTGTACGGCGTCGCCGTCCGCGCCGCCCGGAAGGCGGCGGCGCGGCGCGGGCGGGAGACGTTGTTCCCGTCCGTGCCCGACGCTCCCGAGCGGGCCGCGGAACCGTTCGACCCCGACGCCGCGGCGGCCGTGCTGGACGAGGTCGGGCGGCTGCCGGAGTTCCTCCGCACGGCGGTGATCCTGTGTGAACTTGAAGGCCGCCCGCGCGCCGCTGCAGCGCGGGAGCTCGGGGTCGCCGCGGGCACCCTCAGTAGTCGGCTCGCCGCCGCGCGGAAGCGGCTGGCCGCGCGACTCGCGGCCCGCGGCTTCGGCCCCGCGGCGCTCGCCGCCCTCGCCCCGGCCGTCGTGCCGCCGCGGCTCGCGGCCGCCGCGCTTACCCGCACGCCCCCGCCCGGGGTTGCCTCCCTCGCTCACGGAGTGGATCGCGCCATGATCCCGCACAAGCTTCTCGCCGCCTCGGTCGCCGTCGGGTTGGTGGCCGTCGCCGCCCTCGCCACCGCCTCGTCCGCCGGCCCGGCGGACGTGCCGCCCCCCGTGGTCGCGCCGCTGCGCGTCGCCGCGCAGCCGCCGGCACCCGCCGCGCGGCCGATCGGCCCGGGGACGATCCTGGTTCGCCAGGGCAAGTCGTTGCATCGGCTCGACCCGGACGGGAAGAAGCTCGGTGAAGTCGGCATCCCGCCGAAGGGGCTGAAGCACTGGGCACTAGCGGCCCGGTCGCCGGACGGCACCCGGCTGGCCGTGGGGGTGGTGAAGGACGAGCCGTTTCCGAAGCGCGAGCCGAACGACCCGAGCCCCGGGTACGCGTTCAAACTCGCGATCGGGCCGCTCGCCGGCGGGGGTGAACCGAAGTTGATCGAGATGCCGGTGGGATGGGGGCTGGAGCCGCGTTGGGCGCCCGACGGAGCGTCCGTCTTCGTCGCCCGGCTGAAGACGATTACCCCGTGGGTTCACGAGCACCACCGGGTCGACGCAACGAGCGGCGAGGTCCGACCGCTGCCGCTGCCCGACGCGTGTCACCTCCTCGATGTGCATCGCGACGGCAAGACATTCCTGGTCGAACACCGGCAGCCGGACCGGACGAGCCCGCGGCTGGCACTGGTCGAGGGCGGGACCACCGAACTTCGCCCACTGACCGACCTCGCCACGCCCGCACACTTCGTCAGCGCGCGACTCTCGCCGGACGGCAAGCGGGTGCTATTCCTCGACGTCGACCCGACCCGCAAGGACGCCCACAAGCACGGCGTGAGCCACCGGCCCTACGTGCTCGACGTAGCGACCGGGAAGCGGGAGCGGCTGGCCGAGTTCCCGGAGAACGGGCAGGTGTATCAGCTGGCGTGGGCGCCCGACGGGAAGCGGGTGGCGTACACCTGGGAGCTGCTCCACGGCGACCGGCTGACGATGGACCGCTACTACTTCAACGGGATGGAGGTCGAGATGTTCCTCATCGTGGCCGACGCCGACGGGCGGAACGCGAAGACGGTGGCGACAGGCAAGTTGTCGAACGGTAATATCGCTGGCGATGCGCCGGACTTGATCGACTGGCGGTAGCCGCGGCCGCGTGCGACGATGGACCCCGTCGCGGCTCGTCTGGCCGCACGGGAGCGGGGAAGCCAGGTGGAGTACCGCGTGACCTGCGGGTGCGGGGCGGCCGTCCCCGTCCGGGCCGGCGACGCCGGGTCGGTGCGCCGCTGTGCGTGCGGCCGGGACGTGGAGGTGCCGTCGCTGCACGAGCTGCGGGAGTCGGCCGGGCAGGAGGCGCTGCCGCCGTTCCTGCGGGTGCAAACGAAGCTCGCGGCGGGGCTCCTGCCGGGGATCCGCGGGTGTGCCGAGTGCGGTCGCGAACCGGCCGCGACCGCCCGGGTTCACGTCGAGTGCGAGCGCGCCAGGGTCGAGGACCGGCTGAACAACCGGGCTGCGCTGGCCGGGTGCCTGCTCGTCGGCTGCTTCGGGTGGTTGATCGCACTCCCCACGCTGGTGATGCTGCGGTTCCGCGGCCCCACCCGTCAGTTTGGGAACGACGTGGTCGTGGTCGTGCCCGTGCCGGTGTGCGACGCCTGCCGCCCCGTACTGACCGACCCGGCCGCGCTCGGGCGTGCGCTGCGCACGGTCCCCGACTACGCCGACCTCCTCGACCGCTACCCCGAGGCGCGGCTCGAACTGCTCCCCGGGACGTGACCCGGCGCGGGCGGCCGCGGGTTTATCGTGGTTTCCGCGACGCGCCGGGTGGCCCCGCGGGGTTATCGGAGGGCGGCACGCCGCCGCCCCGGGGGCCGCAAGTTTTAGTTGGATCGCGCCTTACGCCTGACACCGCGCCACGGCGTCGATCTGACGGTCTTTTGTCTGGCCGACTCAATGCTTATTGCGACCCCCCGGGGGGTACGCCAGACACAATGCCCGCGGCCCGAACGTCACCTCGGACCGTGGGCCGCGACGGACCGACCGGACGAGGGATCACTGCTTGGTGTTGGGGCGGCGCGGCTCGGTGGCCGCGGCGTCGAGCTCGGCCATCAGCGCCCGCACCTCCTGGATCACACGCGGCGAGCCGCGGGCGATCACGCTGTTCGTCCGGTCGTCGGACGCGAACTCCGCGGTCTCCCCCTTGTACAGATCGCGCAGCACCCGCACCAGGTCGGCGGCCTGGGCGTTCTTCGCACGCAGAATCACCGTATCGCCGGCGGCTGCCGGCGGGCCGGCCTTCCCGACGCCGCCACCGCCCTCGCCCGGCACGGACGGACGGCCCATCGGGGTGGTCGCGCCACCCGGACCCCGACCCGGCGTCAGGCCCGGACCGCCACCGCCCGGCGCGGTGCCCGGACCGGCTGGAGCGAACCCGCCGGAAGCCGGCACGCTGAACCCCGACGGCGCGCCGGACCCCATCCCCGGCATCATCATCCCGCTGCCGCTACCGAACGTGGTCCAGCCGCCCGCGGGGCGCTTGAACACCAGCAGGTCGGTCGGGCCGACCTCCAGGTGGTCGCAGTACTCCCACCCGGCCGCGCCCAGGTCGGACACGGTCTTCTTGAACACCGCCACGTCGCGGCGCTGCTCCACGTACTTGTACTCCCAGCCGCGCCCCGCCGCGGCGGTGGCCATGCCGGTCATCCCGCCGGGACCTCCCAGCCCCGCCCCGCCCTTTCCGACGGGACCCGCCCCCGCCCCGCCGACCGCCCCGCCGGCGCGTGGGCCGACGGGGTCGGTGCCCGGCGGCTGCGCGCGGGCGATCGGGTACATCGCCACCCCCAGCCCGCCGGCCACCACGGCCGCGGCCGCCAGCCGCTTCGCCCACCAGTTCAGTGCCATCGGCGTGACCTCCCGTACCAGTTCCGAAACCGCCGACGGGACCACCCCGCCCGCGCGACACACCGCCACCACCCGCGCCGCAAGAACCCCCGGCACCGCAGCCGCCGTGGTCGCCGCCACGACCCCCACCGCCTCCGGGGCCAGTCCGCGGCCGGTCAAGCGCTCGATCAGCTGCCGGCGGGCGCGGGCGAGCCGGCCGGTCAGCGTGCCCGGCTTCCACCCGAGCCGGGCGGCCGCGTCCGGCTGGCGGACGCCTTCCAGGTCGCACACCACGAACGCCGTCCGCAGCGGCCCCGGCAGCCGACTCACCTCTTCGTGGACCGCCGCCAGCAGCGCGTCCCACGTCCCCTCCGGCACCGTCCGGTCGGCCTCGCCGGCGGCGGCGCGGCACTCGCGCGCCCGCCGGCGGGCGGCGTCGCGGCGCAGCCGGGTCGCGGCGCGCACGGCGACGCCGTGCAGCCACCCGCCGACCGCGGCCGGGTCGCGGATCGACCGGGCCGACCGGGCCAGCGCCAGGAACGCGACCTGGAAGGCGTCCTCGGCGTCGGCCGGGGTCGGCAGCAGGTGCCGGCACGCGGCCCACACCGCCGGCCCGTGCCGGCGCACCAGCTCGGCGAACGCCGCCTCGTCGCCGCCGACGAACCGGCGGACCAGGTCCGCGTCGGCGGCCGTCTCCGCGCCCGGGGCGAGCGCCCCGGCGTGGCGGAGAACGAGCTGCAGCGTGGGGTGCGTCATCACGGATAGGTTCCCACGCCGGGGCGGTTCCTACAACCCGCCGTGACTTTTCCCCGATTCCCGCGACGCGCCGGGCCGGTTGCCCCCAAAATGGGTGGCGGGCCGCGGTGGCCCGCCGCGGAGGTTCCGATGACGCCCCCCGCACTGTCCGCCGCCCTCGGCCGCATGGCCCGCGCCGCCGACCCCGACCCGCC
>DASPHQ010000187.1:0-9776 GCA_035629595.1 Urbifossiella sp.
AAGGTGACGTTCGACCTCAAGTTCTCGACCCACAAGTACCCGGACTTCACGCGCCTCGAGGCGGCGCGGGAGAAGGGCACCCTGGAGCTCACCGAGATCGACATCACCCGCCCGTTCCCCGCCACGCTCACCGGCAAGGCCGACGGGCTGGAGGTGAAGGTGCAGTGGTTCGACGAGAAGTCCGACCCGCGGCTGCTGGAGCGCCCGACGGGGGTGGACCTGCCGGCCACCGCCGTCCCCGTGCCGAGCATCACGGCCGACGGCAAGCACGGGTTCGTCCGCGACGGGAACGACCTCGTGGTGGTCGACGCGGAGAAGCGGTGGCTCAAGCTGCCGCTCACCGGCATCGACCTGTTCCCGGACGGCAAGGAGCACCAGACGGTGGTCGTGAGTACCGGGCCGATCGACCTCGGGCGGGAGAACAAGTTCCCGCTCCACATCACCGTCCGTCACAACGGCGAGGAGAAGACGATTCTCTGGTCGGACCCCGGGGTGCCGGCCGTGGTGCGCCACGGCCGCCCCTAGCGACCCCCCCGCCCGCGGGCCTCCCGGCCCGCGGGCTCCCCCCACCCAGGTTTCGCCATGAGCATGGAACAGGTCGAACAGGCCGACGGCGACGGGAAGCTGAACGCCGCGGCGCTGATGCTGATGCAGCTGCTCGTGCTGCTCGCGCTGGTCGTGCAGATGGTCGGCCGCAAGACGGTCGGTGCGGCCGATAGCGCCGACGAGCCGGCGCCGGAGGTGCGGCGGTACCACCTCGACGTCACGCTGCCCCTCATCACCCGGGCGGACCAGGTTCCCTTCTACTTCCTGACCGCGGAGACCATCCGCTACCAGGCCTTTGCCGACGGCGTGCCGGTGTTCCGCGAACCGGTCGAGTTCGGCCCGGCCGCGCCACCGCCGGTCGTGGGCGAGCGCTACGAGGCGCGCGCGGCACCGCACCGCCCCGGCCGACGGCGGCTCCGGCCGGGAGTCGACGGTCGCTCTCGACGTGACGTTCAAGGGCGCCGACGCGCCGCGGGTGCTCGAGCTGGTCGTCGCCGCGCAATCCCCGCCGGTGCGGCTGTGCGAGGAGTTGGAGGCGTTCTGGGGCGCGGTGGCGAAGGGGTTCGACGCGCGGCCCGACGTGCCGCCGTTCCCGCCCGTGGGCCGCGAGGCGTACCAGCGTTTTAACTACCCGAAGGCCCGCGTCACCGACCTCCAACACGCGGCCGACGTGTACGTGCGGGCGCCGGCGGCGAACGTCCTACTGCGGCTGCCGCAGCTAACGCAGCAGGCGGCGAACGAAATCACGACGACGAAAGACGGGGAGACGCACCTCGCCCCCCGGGCGACGCTGGTGAAGCATGGCGGGGAATTCGCGATCGGGCTGCGGAATCGGTCCCTGCCGAACGACGCGAAGTGGCTCGCCGACTTCTTCGCCGGCTTCGCGCCGCGGTGGGAAGACCGGCCGGGTTCGGCCGACCACCCGAAGATCTTCGCCCTCGCGCCGAAGCCCGGCCCGGAGGCGGCGGCGCGGCCGTTCGCCTTCTACTACCGCCTCACCGTCACGTTCCCCCCGCCGGCCGCCGACGACGCGCCGCCCGGGCGGCCGGTGGTGCGGATGCTCCCGACCGCCAACGTCCCCGCCGCCCTACGCTTTGGAGACCCGCCGTGACCGACTCGAAGGGCCACCTGCGGCGCATCTTCGCCGAGATCATGTTGCTGTTTTTCGCACTGCTGGTCTTCGTCAACGGGATCCTCCCGTCGATGCTCCAGGCCGTGTACAACCCGGCCGGGGCGCCGGTCCACGACCTCGTCTGCGTGCAGGTCGTGCCCGACTCGCCGGGGCAGGCGGCGCTGGCGTTCGGCCCCGACCTCGCCCTCGCGCTCTGCACCACCGACGGCGACGGGGTCGTCGACGCCGTCGCCGTCGACGACGAGGACGAGCGCGGGTTCGTCACGTGGGGCGGCACGCCGAAGGTGCGGACGGCGAAGGTGACGGCGAACGGGCGGCGGGTGGTCCTCGTCGCCGCCCTCGCGTCGCTGGGCGCATTCGACCCGACGGGCCCCGACGTGCGCCGGCCGATCCGCCTGGTGGTGTACCGCGACGCCGACCAGTTCGCCGTCGACGCGAAGATCGAGGCCGGGGCGCTCGGCCCCGACCGCCTCATCGTCACCCTGTCGCCGGCCGGCCGCTTTCAAGCGAAGGCCGAGCTCCCGCCGTCCCTCCTGGAGAAGTCCCTGCCATGACCGCCGTACTTCTGCTCGCCGCCTGCGCCGCCGCGACCCCGCCGCCTGCGCCCGCGCCGTCCCCGCTGGAGTTCGAGCGCGCGCTCGACGCGACGGTCCCCCAGCTGCGCTTCGCGCGCTACGCGGCGAAGGCCGACCTGTCAGTCGCCGTCGTCGTCGTCTGGGCCGGGCCCGCGGCGGCACCGGCGGAGCTGGTGCTGTTCCGCCCCAACGGTCCGGGGCGGTTGACGGCGGTGCGGCTGACCGAGACGGCGGCGAAGGTGGTCCGCGCCGCCACGCCGCCGCCCGAGCGCGATCCACTCCTCGACGAGCCGGCCGCCACCCCGCTCGGCGCGTGGCTGCGCGACGTGCTCGACGCGCTCACGGCCGTGTCCCCGGACCCGGGTGCGGTCGGCGAACTCCACGTGGTCGGCGACGCGGCCGGGAAGTGGGCGGTGGCGGCGTCCACCGACCCCGGCCGGGGCGGCGGGCACTTCCGCACCCGCGCCCTGCCGGCGGCGGTGTTCCGCGTGCAGGCCGGGTGGTTCGACCGCTTCCTCGCCGCGTCCGCCGACTTCGCCGCGCCGCCGGCGCCCGGCACGTTCGTGTACGGCCGCCGCGGCTACCTGGTGGAGACCACCGACGCCATCCACCTGCGCCTCGCGGCGCCGTGGGACAAGTTGCCGAACGCAGCCCCCACCGCCACCGCCGGCGGGTACCGGACGATCACCCTTGCCGAGTTCGCCGCGTCACAACGCGGGCCGTTCACCGAGTTGCTTTCCGCCCCGGCGGCCGACGCGCTCGTCGTCACCGAGCCGCGGCCGCGCCTCGACCCGCTCGTGGGGCTGATCGCCGCCGAGTGACCCGCGGGTCGCCTGCAACCCGACACGCACTCCCGGAGTCCGTCCCGATGTTCACCAGCCTGCTCCACGGCCGCCTGCGCGGGTGGCTCGTCCTCGTCGCCCTCACGCTGCCGCTCGCGTGGGTGTCGCTGGCGGCGCTGTACGCCGACCTCAACGCCCGGGCCAAGGCCCGCGTGCTCCGCTCGCCGGGCGAGTTCGACCCCGGCACCGGCGTCGTCCGGGCGTTCGACGCCAAGGGCGTCGTCATCTTCCGCGACGTGCGGGGCGTGCCGCTCCTGGCGACGCTCCCGCTCCCCGGCGACGCGGCGCCGCTCCCGGGCGCCGTCACCCGCACGCTGCTCGGCCGCTACGCGGTGCGGCTGGAGCCGGCCGCGCCACCCGCGCCGACGCCGTCCGCTACGCCGCCGGCCGACACCGCGCCGGCCGCACCGCCGCCCGCCGCCGCGCCGCCCAAGCCGTACCGGCCGGATCACCTGCTGCTGGAGGTCGTGTTGGAGGAGAACGAGAACGGCGAGTGGCGCGTGGCCGCCGACCTCGGCTACCAGGCCGAGCCGAACGTGTGGGCGCGGGTACCGTGGTGGAAGAAGGACGGCATCGCCCCGTCGAACGAGTTGCTCCGCGTGGACCGCCACCGCAGGATCCCGTTCCTGTTCAGCATCACGACGCCGACGACGATCGAGGCGCTGGCGGCGTTCCTGCGCGAGCACTGGGTCGGGACGGCGAAGGCGCTCAACCCGGACTACGCGGCCGCGCCGCTGGCCGTGAAGCCGCGCGACTTCGAGAAGCTCGTCGTCCACCCGCTCATGAGCGTGCTCCCGGCCGACTTCTCGTCGGTGCCGGTGCTCACCCAGGTGTTCGTGTTCAACACCCTCAACGGTGAGCTCCAGTTGCTCATGCTGCTGAACCTGGAGATGGGCCTGCTCGTGCTGCTGGTGCGGTACGTCCGGCTGGTGGCGCTGGCGCGGTGGTCGCCGGCGCCGGCCGCGGCGGTGCGGGCGGCGGCGACGGGCCGGTACGTGTCGGCCGAGCTCGGCAGCTGGATCGTGTTCTGGGGGCTGCTCGGGACGTTGGTTTTTTTGGCGCTCGCCGTCGTGCAGCTGCGCATCTCGGCGTCGAGCGCCGTGATGATGTGAGTTCCTCGCTCCAGCGCGTGCTGGCGATGCTGGAGGCGATGGTGTTCGCCGCCGAGGACCGCGTCGCCAACGCGCCCGCGCCGGCGGTGGCACCGGCGCCGCCGGCGCGGCGCCCGCTGGTGGTGTTGACCCGCACCCCGTTCCCTCTGCTCGGCCGGACCGCGTCGGCGGACTGTCGAGTTGAGCCCGGCGCGAAAACTTGAGCGGAATTCCGCCCCCTCCGCGAAAAAACCAAAATCCGCGCAACTGACAGAATCCCAACACGTTGCACGGCCGGAAAGGGGCCGGCGGGACGTGCCGCGAGCAGTCCCGCGTCACAACCCGGCGCATGCGGGCGAATAACTGGTCGTTCGGGAATACCGCCCGGGAGCATTCCCAGGCCGATTCATCGGACCGCCCGCACGTGGCGGTCCGGCGCCGCCCGGCGCCAGGATTCCGCGACCCGAAGGAGCACCATGCGTTTCCCCTTCTTCAACGCGCCGTCCACCCGGTGGCCCGACTTCGACAAGGTCGCCGGCGGCGACGCGGCCGCCGAGGCGCGGTTCCTCGCCGTGTACAGCCTCGCGGTACGACTGTGGGTGGACGAGTGCGTCCGCGCCGGGTCGATCGAGTACCACGCCGGCGAAGACCTCAAGCAGACCATCATCTGTGCCCTCCACAAGCACGTGAGCTCCGGCGACGCCAAGGCGCGGCGCGGCCGCGTCCGGTTCCGCGCGACGGCGCACACCATCGCCCGCAACCGGCTGATTGATCACGTCCGCCGGGAGGCGAAGGACGGACGGGTGAAGTCGCTGACCGAGGCCGACTTCGTCACCTTCGGCCGGCGCCTCGGCTCCGCCGACGAGAGCTTCAAGCTCCTGTCGCTGGTGTGCGTGGAGCGGGTGCGGGAGCGCCACCTCGCCGACGGCCCGGGCCGCAGCTGGGCGGTGTTCGAGGCGCACGTGATGGACGGGACGGGCTACGCCGAGATCGCCGCCACGTTCGACATCACCGTAGACAACGCCCGCCAGATCGTCCGGCGCGTCCGCGCCGAAATCCGCGCCGAGCGCGACCGCGAACTGTCCCCCACCACCCCGACGGAGTAACGCCGCCATGCCGAACACCGACTTCCCGGCCCGACCGGGCGCGACGGACTCCGACCCCGACTACGACTCGATCGACGTGGTCGCCCGCGAGGGGCTCCGCCCTCGCCCCGGCGGCGCCGCCCGCCGACCCGCCGGCCGAGCCACCCGCCGGGTCGCCGCCGGCGTTCGCCGGGTACACGCTGCACGAGAAGCTCGGCGAGGGCGGGATGGCGGCGGTGTACCGGGCGACCGACGACGCCACCGGCACCACCGTCGCCGTCAAGGTGCTCACCGCCACCGACGGCGAGGCGGTGGTGCGGTTCGAGCGCGAGGCGGAACTCCAGCTCGGGTCGGTCGCCGGCCCGCAGGTGGTGAGGGCGTACAAGCTCCTGACAGACCCGCAGCGGGCCCTCGTGCTCGAGTTCATGAACGCCGGCAGCCTGCGCGACTACTTCACCGAGACGCCGACCCGGCCGCGGCCCAAGCCGTGGACCGACCGGGAGATCGCCTCCGTCGTCCGCGCCGTCGCCCACGGGGTCGCCGGGTGGCAAGGCGGTTCGCTCTACCGGGTCGATCTGAGGTGACCGTTCGAATCGCCGCCCCCGGCGGGCGGCGTAGTGCGACAGCTCTCGTTTTACAGTTGGTACAGATGTGTGCCGAAAACGCAGATGTTTGAGGTTCGCAACCTGTTCATCCAACCACCCACCGTGAACGGTTGCGAACCTCCCCAGAATGACTCTCGCCGACACGAGAGTAATAGCACACTCCTGACAGGACATGCGGTAGGGTCAAACTCTCTCGCCGAATCTCTCGCGCGGCGCCAAACACACCCAGAGTGTTCCGCCAGACAGCCGCCGGCCGGTCACGGTGAAAGTCGCTGTGGGCCACACCACCCAGGTGCCCCACGTGACCGACCACCATCCCCTCGACCGCACGCCGCCCGACGAGATGACCCCCGACGAGAGGGCGGCCGCCGTCGCCCTCTCGTCGGGGGTCTCCTCTGCCACTTCCACTCCGCTGCCTTCCAGACCCCCCGGCCGGCATCACGATTTCATGGGGAAAAACGAGACGAATCGGCTTGATGCGTCGCCCAGCACGAGCGTTACTGTCCGAGCCGGTTGGCAGAGGAAGATTGCGCGATCCGGTCCGACACACCAAGGGTTACCTGTCCTGTACACACGTGCGGTTCTCTCGGCTGGCGAGATACTCCCTGCGCGAGTTCCTCGGGCAAGAAGTTCTCGAGCGGATCGGGCGCGTCTGGCATGGCGAACCTCACAATGAGGGCGGTTTCGAGAACTAACCCAGAATTCGCTGGAACGCACCGCGCTCGGCCGGCGGAGCTGCTTCCGAATCATTTGAACGGCCTGCCCAGTTTATCTAGAAGCCTCCGCCAGAACCCGGGCTTCGGTGTTGGTGGGTTCGGTTTCTGCTTCTTGTTGAGTGGGGCCGCAGAGCACGTCGGCGGTTGCCCCCCCCCGCAGTGTTTCGCCTTCGTGTGTTGAGCCAAGCCGACCGCTTCCTTGAACTTCTTCTTGCAAATCGGACAGGGGTGAGCAGGCTTCGGAACCGGAGCCGCCGGAGGCGTGCTGGTCTTCGAGGGGGCTTTCGTCCGGGCAGGGAGGCGATTGGCGCTCGCAATCGCCAGCCTGCACCGGCACGCCTCCACGGAGGGGAACGGGTCGAGATCGCCGAACAGTCTTTTACGCTCGCACCACGGGCACGCCGGCAGGTGATTAGGGTAGACGTGCTGTTCGTTCCTTCGGCATGTGACAAGGTCTTCCTCGATGCGGAGCAGGTCTCGGACCCAATCGAGCGCCGCGGGCCGCGCCGCGGGACTCGCGTACCCGCCTTCAAAGCAGCGGCCGAACAAGTCCCGGAGCGCCGGCGGGAGCAACTCGAACGGCGGTGCCGTCGGGCGGCGTGACACCGACGCCTTTGGTGTTCGGGCGTATGCGTAATGTCCGCCAGCGATCATCTCCTCACGGGATAGCGGTTGCGCCGAGCCGGTGAGGCCGCCGTCGAACGGATGAACGCCTTCCATCAGCATCTGGAACAGCAACACGCCGAGTGCGAAGCGGTCATGGGCTTCGGTCCGGGTCAACTGGGCGAACGAACTCCCCCGCAACTGCCTCAACAACTCCGGGGCGGTGAAGTCCGATTTGCCAACGCGGCAGGGGAAGACGCGGGTGCCGACGCGAACCTGGAACGAGTCGGTGTCGATGACGCACACGGTGCCCGCGTCGTCCACCAGCACGTTCGTTTCGTTGAGGTCGCCCACCAGGTGGCCGCACAAATGCATGTGCGCCGCGGACGCAGCGAGTGACCGGGCGGCGCGGTAAAGGAGGCGGTAGTTGAAGAGCGGGTTGACGCGCACGCGTGTTTTGAGTCGGCACAGTTCGTGGAGCGGGTGGCAGTTCTGAAACCATGGCATTACGAACCCCAGACACGCCCCAGGTCGTCCGGCGACGTGGAGTACGTCCGACGGCCACGCGAATCGAACGCCCGCCGGAATACCCGATGGCGGCGCGGCGACCATCGCGCTGAGCTTTTGGGCGTGTTCGGGCAACGGCGCGTGGTAAATCTTGGCGAGCAAGCCCGGCATTCGCGGCAGCGCGTAGACCTTCCCCTCGCCGGCCGACGCCAGCGGGGTCGTGGCGAGGTGGATGCGCTGGCCGTCGGACGCACGAACGAGATGCATCGCAGGAGCCTCGAGCTTGGTCCAGCGTGTAGGCCGGTGCCGTCTGACCCGGGCTTCTCATGCCGAACGGACCGCCGGCTACGGGGCTTCCGCCCAACCCGTCAAGGGAGGCAAGGCAGCGCGCTCCTCAAGTCGCGACCGGGATACGGTTCGGAGGCTATGCGAGAGCCAGACAAACATCTCGTTGAACTTGATGCCCTGGAGCTTGACCGGCGGGCGGACGCTCACCTGCGCCAGCACGGAGAGGTCCGCGCCTTCCACGCCGACGGCGTAGAACGCCAGCGATCGCCGCTTCTCCCCCTCGGCGATGCGTTCCGCCGCGCGGCGCATCTCCGGACAGAAGCCGGCGTGCGGCCGGCCATCAGTGATGAGGAAGACCCAGGGTGTGTAGCACGGCAGGGCGGCCTGCTTGTACAGCGCCCGTCGATGTTCGATGAGGTCGATCGCCTGGTGCAAGGCAGGGGCCATCTGCGTCTGTCCCCGCGCCCGCAACGGCTCGACCATCAGGCCGTCGGGGGTAACGAAACCCTGTGCCAGCACGACCTCGGTGCCGAACGTGATGACCGCGATCTCAACCCGCTGCGCCGCGAGCGAGTCGCCCAGCAGGTCGTCACGGAACGCGGTCAGAGCACGATTTAGTTCGTCGATACGCGGCCCGCGCATCGACTTCGACGTGTCCAGTACGAGTACGCACGGACAGCGCGGGTCGGGGTTCGCATAGAACTCGGCCAGTGGGTTCGAAACGTCGATTGCGGATCTCCTGTTCAAGGCCGATGCGGTGGGCGGCCTCACGAGCCGGTATTAGTCCTTGGGCGGTCGAACGAGTGGTGGCGCGACCGACATGGGGTGCTCCGTGGGACGAAGGAGCAGTCCTCGCCGACCACCAAGTGTCTCGTCGTGACCGCGAGTTGCTCGTCGTACACGATCCAGTTTACCAGCCATCGGTTTGCAATAGTGCTAGCAACACGCTGAATCGGGCGTGGCCGGCGGCGGGCTCGTCCGGCTCGATCCGGCTGGGCGCGGGCGGCGTTCGATCCTGATTAGATGCACAGGGGGCATGTCAACGCTTCAAGCCACCTCACGCCTCGCCCGGCGGTCACGGCCGGCACATGCCCACGAAGTTGCCGTTGTTCTCCCGGCTGATCGCCCACAGGAACGCGCCGAGCTCGGGCGTCTCGAAGTAGAACCCGATCGAGTTGATTCGCACCGGCCGCCCCCCCGGCTTCTGAGGGTTCCACGTCGTCCGCAGTTGTTCGCGGGTGTACCGGCCCAGGATCTCGGCCTGCCGCGACTCTTCCAGCGGCGGCACCATCGCCACCTGAGCCGGCGAAAGACCGGGGCCGATGTTCGGCAGCCCGTCCGAGAACAGGTAGATCGTGTCGAGTCCCTTGGGATGGAGCTTGAACGCCAGCTCGAACCCGGCGTACAGGTTGGTGCCGTCCATCGGCCGGATCTTCCCCAGTTCCGCGCGGACGGTTGCTACACTCTCCTGCCCCTTGTAGACCTGCCAGTCCTCCCCCCCGACCAGCCACCGGGCCGACTTCGAGAACACCACCACCTGGTATCGGGCGAGTGTCGGCACCGACGCCATCAACTTGGCGACGGTGTCGCAGACCGCCGGCCACTTGTTCGGGCTCGCGGTATTCTGGTCGGCCTTCTCCATGCTCCCGGACATGTCCACCAGGAAGACGACCGACTCGCCGACCAGCGGAGTGCCCTCGAACCGCTGCTCGCGGTCGGCCTGCCACCGCGCGGCCTTGTCGACCAGCTCGCGGTTGGCCCGCTCGGCGGCGGCCAGCCGGTCGGC
>DASPHQ010000188.1:0-4016 GCA_035629595.1 Urbifossiella sp.
CCGCGGTGACGGGGCAGATCCTGTACGTGGACTGCGGGTACAACGTGATGGGGACGTGAGCCGGGGAGTCGCCCGTGCCCGGCTTATCGGTGCTGTTCTGGAATCTGAACGCCCGGCCGCTCGAACACCGAGTCGGCCGGCTGGCGTTCACCTACGCCGTCGACGTGGTTTGTTTGGCGGAATGCGACGCCCCAGCGGGCGTGCTGACTGCGGCGCTGTCGGCCGTGGGTCGGTTTGTCGAAGCCGACCAGTCCCTGCCGCCGCTCCGAGTGCTGCACCGTCTGCCGGTGCGGAGTTGCCGGTTCCATTACGCCGACCCCGAAGGTCGGTGGCTGCTCTACCGGGTCTTTCCGAACCCGCCGGCACCGGAAATCCTGCTCGCCGTCGCCCACCTGCCGAGCAAGTTGATGATCCGGGATACGACCCAGACCCTCCTGACCCGGCCGCTGGTGGCCGACATCGAAGCCCAAGAGGGTATCTGTGGTCACCGGCGGAGTGTGTTGGTCGGCGACCTGAACATGAACCCGTTCGAGGAAGGTGTAGCCGGGGCCGGCGGCCTCCACGGCGTGATGACGGCGGCCGTCGCCGCGCGGGACGAGCGAACCGTCGGCGGGCGGCCGTACCCGCTGTTCTACAATCCGATGTGGGGCCAGTTCGGGGACCGCACGCCCGGCCCGCCGGGAACGTACTACCGGAGCGCGGCCGAGGCGGTAAACTACTTCTGGAACACCTACGATCAGGTGCTCGTCCGCCCCGAGTTGGTGAAGTCCCTGAAGTCGGTTGAGGTGCTGACGCACGACGGGGTCGAATCGCTGCTCACGAAGAACGACCTACCCGACCGAACGAACGGGTCCGACCACCTGCCCCTGCTGTTCCGCCTGGAGTGGTAGTCATCATGGCCGCCGTCGCCAGCTTGTGGCCCGAAATCAACGTGGACATCGTCACCCCGGTCAGCCTGCTGAAGGCCCAGGCCGGCATGATCGGCCGTCTGACGAAGGGGATTCTCGACGCGGAAGTCACGTCGTTCAGTAACCAGACGACCGGAGAGGTCATTCATCGGCTCGACCTGCTCGCCCCGTCCGTCGACGACCGGCGGGTCCGTGTCCTCACCGCGACCCACGGGGCGGATTTCTACCCCGTCGTACTCGAAGCGGAGTGCTACCGCCCGAGTGGGTTCATCGTTGGGAACCCGCGGCCATTTTTCCCAAACATCGGAGAGGCGATCAAGGAAGCGATGGATGTGAGTGAAGGCAAGCCGGGATGGCGGCCCGTCGTCGGGAGCTATGAGGAGTTGACGACCCGACTGCGTGAGGTTTTCGCGTCGCCGCAGGTCCGTGGGGCGATCGACACGCTCATCGCTCTTAGCAACGAGAAGCTCGCCCCTACAGACCCCGGCGCGGCCGCACCCGCCGCCTGACGCCCTGGAGCCGCACCGTGACCGAGCCGCTGCGCCTCACCAAGCTCGCCAAGCGCGCCGGCTGCGCCGCCAAGCACCCGCCCGGCTTCCTCCTGCCGCTCCTCGGCATGCTCCCGGCCGTCACCGACCCCAACGTCCTCGTCGGCAGCAGCACCGCCGACGACGCCGCCGTCTACCGCCTCTCCGCCGACACGGCCCTCGTCCTCACCACCGACTTCTTCACCCCCATCGTCGACGACCCGCGCGACTTCGGCCGCGTCGCCGCCGCCAACGCGCTGTCCGACGTGTATGCGATGGGCGGCAAGCCGCTCGCGGCGCTCAGCATCGTCGGCTTCCCCGACTCGCTTCCCGCCGCGGTCCTCGGCGCCATCCTCGCCGGCGCCAACGAGATCGCCGCGGAAGCCGGCGCCCCCATCGTCGGCGGGCACACCATCAAGAGCGAAGAACCCATCTTCGGCCTCGCCGTCACCGGCACCGTCCACCCCGACCGCGTCCTCAGCAACGCCGGCGCGCAACCGGAGGACGTGCTCATCCTGACGAAGCCGCTCGGCCTCGGCGTCATCTCGACCGCGGCGAAGAACGACCGCGACACCCGCGGCGCCATCACCGAAGCGATCGGCGTGATGACGACGCTCAACCGCGCCGCGGCCGAGGTGTTCGCGGCACGCCGGGTCCACGCGCTCACGGACGTGACCGGGTTCGGCCTCCTCGGCCACCTGCGGAACATGACCGCGGCCAGCGGCGTGACGGCCGGCGTGTGGGCCGACCACGTCCCGGTGCTGGCGGCGGCGCGGGAGTACGTCGCGGCCGGCATCGCCCCCGGCGGCACCCGCGCCAACCTCGCCTTCCTCGCCGACTGGGTGGACTACGGCAGCGACGTTTCGGAAGCGGACCGGCTGCTGCTGTGCGACGCGCAGACCAGCGGCGGCCTGCTCGCGGCGGTGCCGGCCGGCGACGCCGACGCCACCCTGCGGGCGCTGGCCGACGCCGGGGTGAAGGGCGTGATCGTCGGTCGCGTCAGCGGCCGTGGCGCGGGGCGGATCCTGGTCGTGAACGACAAGCGGCCGGGATGATTGTGTTCCTGTTTGACACCACCCCCGCGGGCGGGTAGCCTGCGCATCAGTTCGACGCACGTGCCCTTCTCCCCCCTCACCGGGAGGCACGACCATGTCCGCGGACGCCCTCTTCTCCGACGCCGTCGCCCGCGCCGTGCTCGCCGACGCGCCGGCCGCCCACGCCGAGCACCTGTGCTGCCGGTTCTGCGGCAGCGACGCCGCCGGCACCCGCGAGTGCTGCCTGCGCGTCGCCGAGCGGCACGCCGTCGGCCGCACCTGGACGAACTTCCGCGCCGTGTGTTGCCGGCGGTGCTACCGCCGCGGCGTCACGCTGGAACGCGCCCGCCTCGCCGCGACCGCGTGGCTGTGGGCGTGGGCGGTGGCCGGGCCGGCGCTGCTCGTGATCGTCGTGCAGGCCAGCGGCGCGCCGCTCGACACGGCCGCGGTCGCGGCGGCGGTCGTGGTCGGGTTCGTGGCGCCGGTGCTGCTGTACCGGGCGTTCGCGGCCCGGCGGATGGCGGCGCTGCTCGGGACCGACCGCGACGCCCGGCTGCGCCGCCGGGCCGGCGTGACCGGCTGGGGCGTGACGACCGCGTTCGGCTTCCGCCCGGCGGTGCCGCCGCGGGAGATGAGTGCGCCGCTCGACGGGGTGTGAGGGGGAAAAAGAAACCGGGGGCTGACGCCCCCGGCTCGCCGACTGGACTCCGCACCGACCGGCGCGTTAGGGTTTGACGCCTGCAAACGGCGGCGGGTAACCTCACCCGCGTCAAGCCACGGAGGGCGTCCGATGTCATTAACGGTGGCGGTCGGGCTGGCTGTCCTGCTAGCCCCGCCAGAACACGCCGCGCCCCTACTTGGCATCCGCGTCGGAAGCGTCCAGATTCTGGGGAACACGGACGCGCCCGACGAGCTCGTCCTTTCCCTGGCCGAAGTCTACCCGGCTAAATTGATCGCGTTCGGCGACTTCCACGCAGCACGTCAGCGGTTGCGGGCGCACCCCGCGTTCCGGTCGAACCCCTGGCGGGGGCCCGGCCCGACCGTGACGCTCATCCCGAGCGTGGCGGGCGACGTCTTCTGGGATGTGGAAATTCGAGTGACGGACCGACCCGGTACGTGGCCGGCTCACGTCTTGCTCGACTTGATGGCAACCGCACTGAGGGTGCGGTCGGGAGACGCCGAGCCGTGGTACTTCCTGTGGCGGCTCGAACACGCCGGATATCGGCTGGCGGAGGCGTGTGGGGCGAAACCGTGAGCCGCGCGGCCCGCGGCGCCACACTACCGCAAGCCGTGGCCTACTGCTCGCCCATCGGGTCGTGGATCATCGGGTCGAGGTGTTTGGTGTTCCGCTCCACCGCCAGCACGATCGTCCGCTCCTCCACCCCGTCGGCGCTCGTCGCCACCGCCGGGATGATCTGCCGGCTGTCCGGCAGGCTGAAGAGCATGGTGAAGGTGCCGTCCGGGCGGAGCTTGACCGGCTCGTTCTGGAGCGTGACGTGGGCGGTCGGGTCGGTCTTCCCGTAGACGATCAGCTCGGCGTCGATCTC
>DASPHQ010000189.1:0-4272 GCA_035629595.1 Urbifossiella sp.
GGCGCGGAAGCCACTGGTCATCGCCCCGTCGATCGAGCCGTTGTCGCGGTGGTCGCCGCACACGTACAGCCCCGGCCGCAGCCGGACCGGGCGCTGCCACGGGTCGAGCTTCCCCGCCGTCTGGTCGGGCAATGTGTGCGCGATGCGGTCCACGCGCAACACCCGCCACCCGTCGACCGCCGACCCGTACCACGCTCGCAACTGCTGACGCGCCCGCCGGTCGAGTTCGGCGTCATTCTCCGCCGGCACCCCGACCACGGCGGCCGACACCAGCGACTGCCCCGGCGGCGCGTAGCCCGGGGCCGCGTTCGACAGCACGACGACGCTGTTCACCGGCCCCCGCCCCTCCCCGTCGAGCATCAGGATCGGCTCGGAAACGGGTGGCCGGTCGGCGGCGTACCACAGCGTCGTGCTGCCGTTCGAGCCGGGGTCGGGAATCTCGCCGCCGAGCAGCCGCGCCGCGACCGGCCCCTCGGTCGCGACCACGACGGCCCGTGCCCGCAGCGTCTCGCCGTCGGCGAGCGTCACCTCGCGGTGCCCGAGTTGCCGCACCGCGGCGCCGAGCCGCACCGACCCCGGCGGCAGGCCGGCCGCGAGCTGGTCGGGGATCGCCTGCATCCCCGCCGCCGGCACCGCCCCCGCCCCCTCGGCAAACGTGCGAAAGACGAAGCGGAAGAACCGGCTGGAGGTGGTCAGTTCCTTGTCCAGGGCCACGCCGCCGAAGAACGGACGGAACAGGCGGTCGATCATCGTCGGGCCGAATCCGGCCGTTTCGCGGAGGAGGTCGAGCGTCAGCCGCTCGTCCTTCGCGGTCTGCGCGTCGAGCCGGCCGCGTGTGATCGCCCAATACAGCTTCACGAGGCGGAGTTTGTCCGCGGCGGAGCCGACCGGGTTGAACAGCGACAGCGCGGCCGACGGTTCGGCCCGCGGGTCGGCTACGCGGCGGAAGCGGCCGTTCACCCACACGAGAGCGCCGCGGGTGAACGGCTTCAGGTCGAGGGCCGCGAGGTCGAGGACGCGACGCCCTTCGGGGTAGGCAGTCAGGTAGAGTTGAAAGCCACGGTCGAGGCGGAAGCCGTCCACCGTGTCGGTGCGGACGCGGCCGCCGACGCCGTCGGAGGCTTCGAGGACGCGGAAGCGGACGCCGCACTCGGCGAGCCGCTTGCCGCAGCACAGGCCGGCGAGCCCGGCCCCGACGATCAGCACCTCCGGTTCGTCACCCACCCAATACCCTCCTAACCGCTTGCCGACTCGGGCGGCACCCGCTTGCACCGGCTGAACACCACGAACATCGCAGCACAGTACAAGCAGGCGACGGCGGCGCCGATCATGACCGAAAGCGTCGGCTCCTGGGAGGCAGGCGGCCGGACCGCCTCCCGACCCTCCCGCGGGAGTACCATCAGGGCATAGATGGGTGCGAAGAAAGCGCCGACGGCCGAAACGACCTGGCCGAAGGTCAGGAGGAACCAACCCGGCCCGGGATCCTCCGCCCGCGACTCGGGCACGGACCGCTCGGCCGCGGCGACTCGGCCGACGGTCCGGGTCAGCCCGTCGAGTTTCCGTTCCAGCGCCGCGAGGCGTTCCTCCGATGTGGGCGGCGCGACGACTTCGGCGGGCGTCTCTGTAACCGCGACTGCCGGCTCGGACGCGGTCGGGTCGGAGACGAGCAGGACCACGCCGTGAACGTTGTCGGCCCGCCAGCCGGTCACCACGACCACGCGGTCGGGAGGAACCGGGGCGCGGCGGGGTTCGCTCCCGAACATCGACGTTTCGGCCTCGAACACGACCCCGCCGACCTCCACCCGACCGGACGGGTCGAGCCGAATCAGCGTGCGCCCGGTGCTGCCGATTGCCGGCGTGTCCATTCCAGGGATCACTTTCGAGGTCGGTCTTGCTGAACCTTGGCTTGTGCCGACGGCCTGTTTGAGTCGGCTCGGGGCCGGTAGCCGCGGGCTTCAGCCTGCGCCCACCTCCGACGGCGGGCCAGGGCGTGACGCCCCCGTGACACCGGATCACGTTGACTCCTCTTCGTCGGAGCCCGGAGCGTAGCGAGGGCGTGTCATGATCGCCGCCACGCCGGTCGTCGCCGGCATCACCTGCGGCCGCGGGCCGGCGCGTCCCCCGGGTCGGGCTCGGCGGCTCCGCCTATGGGGTAATCCGCTTCGCGAAGAACAGGAGATACCCGACAGCGACCGCCGCCACGACCGTCCAGGCGCAGAACCACGGACCCGCGACAAGGAGGGGGATTCGCCAGGACCGCCGGCTCAGGCCGGCCGCGACCGCGACAACCGGGAACACGAACATCGCAGTGTAATAGGATCCGATCAGGATTGCCTCCACGCCCGGCGGCCCGCCTCCGCCGAGGACGTAGTAGTGGAGGCCGGCGCCGGTCGCGGCCGTCAGCCCCAGGGCCAGCAGGAACCACGGCACACTGTCTCGCAACGCGCGTCGCCACGAACGGTCGGGCGCGGGCCGTGTCATGTCGGTCTCCCAGGGAGTGGTGAAGCGGTTCGCGCGTCCCTCGCTCGCGCCGGTTCTTCGGGACCACACTAACGTCGTCGCCGGCACCACCTCCGGCGACAGGAGGTCGGTCGGCTTCAGCCGGTCGCGCACCTGCCGGCTGGCGACGCGGTTGATCACCTCCAGGTACGCCAGCGCGCTCGCCTCCACCACGTCCACGCTCACCGCCCGCGCCTTCGACCGCCGGCCGCGGTGCTCGATCTCCACCTGCGCTTCCCCCAGCGCGTCCATGTCCTGCGTCACCGAGCGGACGCGATAGTCCACCACCTTCACCGGCAGACCCGTCACCCGGTCGATCGCCTTGAACAGCGCGTCGATCGGGCCGTTGCCGACGGAGGCGTCGCGGTGGACGGAGCCGTCCAGGTGGCGGAGCGACACCGCGGCGGAGGTCTGCGAGCCGGTGCCGGCCGTGCTGGTGAAGCCGACCAGCGTCCACGTGTTGCCGGCGGCCGACTGCAATTGGTTCTCGGCCAGCGCCTCGATGTCCGCGTCGTACACCTCCTTCTTCTTGTCGGCCAGCTTCTTGAACTCGTCGAACAGCCGGTTCAACTGCTCGTCGGTCAGGTGGTAGCCGAGGTCGGTCACGCGCTGCTTCAATGCGTGCCGGCCGCTGTGCTTGCCGAGCACCAGCTCGGTGCGGGCGATGCCCACGTCCTCCGGCCGCATGATCTCGTAGGTGCTGCGCTCCTTCAGCATGCCGTCCTGGTGGATGCCGGCCTCGTGGGCGAAGGCGTTCTGCCCCACGATCGCCTTGTTCCGCTGCACCGCCATGCCGGTGATGTGGCTCAGCTTCCGGCTCAGCGGGTACAGGTGCTTCGTGTTCACGCCGGTGGTCAGGCCGTAGAAGTCCTGCCGCGTCTTCAGCGCCATCACCACTTCTTCGAGGGCCGTGTTACCGGCACGCTCGCCGATGCCGTTGATGGTGCACTCGACCTGCCGGGCGCCCTCCATCAGCGCCGCCAGGCTGTTCGCCACGGCCATGCCCAGGTCGTCGTGGCAGTGGACGCTCAGGACGACGTTCTCGACGCCGCGGACGTGCGCCTTCAGGTGGCGGATCACGGATGCGTAGTGCTGCGGGGTGGCGTAGCCGACGGTGTCGGGGATGTTGAGCGTGGTGGCGCCGGCCTCGATCGCCTTCTCGACGACCTCGGCCAGGAAGTCGAGCTCGGTGCGGGCCGCGTCCTCGGGGGAGAACTCGACGTCGGCGCACAGGTCGCGGGCGCGCTTCACCCCCTCGACGGCGCGGGCGATGATCTCCGCCCGGCTCATCTTCAGCTTGAACTCGCGGTGGATGGCGCTGGTGGCGAGGAACACGTGGATGCGGCCGCGGGCGGCGTCCTTGACCGCCTCGCCGGCGCGGTCGATGTCGCCCGGGTTGCACCGGGCCAGGCCGCAAATGACCGGGCCTTGCACCTCCCGGGCGATGGCGCGGACGCTCTCGAAGTCGCCGGGCGAGGCGATGGGGAAGCCGGCCTCGATCACGTCGACGCCGAGGTCGGCGAGGGCGCGGGCCATCTCCATCTTCTCGCCGGGGTTCATGCTGCAACCCGGGCTCTGCTCCCCGTCGCGGAGCGTGGTGTCAAACACGATCACGCGGTTCGGATCGGCGGTCGGCGGCATGGCGGTCCTCGCGGAAGGGGGTGGGTAAACGCGAACGGCCCCGGAACCTGTGGTCCGGGGCCGCGAAGGTCGGTCGGGTCGGGCGGCTGGCTGCTCATGACGTGGGTTGCTCCTTGCTGAAGGCTCGAGGGG
>DASPHQ010000190.1:0-5919 GCA_035629595.1 Urbifossiella sp.
GCCGTTGTCGCTGGTGAAGATCACGAGCGTGTTGTCGGTCAGCCCGCGCGCCTTCAGCTTCGCCACGACCCGGCCGACGGTGCGGTCCATGCGCGTGACCATTGCGGCGTAGGCGGCGTGCGGCGTCGGGTGCGGGCGGTAGCCCTTCTTGCCGTCGTAGGGCGGGTCGTCGCCGAGCTTGCCGCGGTACTCGGCGAGCGCGTCCTCCGGCACCTGCACGGCGGCGTGCGGCACCACGAACGGCAGGTACAGGAAGAACGGCCGGCCGCCGTGGTCGGCGTCGAGGAACGCCAGCGCCTCGCGCTCGAACAGGTCGCCGCTGTAGCTGTCGCCGCCGGCGCCGTCGTTCCCCGGCAGGGCGAACCGCTCGGCGTTGCGGTACAGGTACGTCGGGTAGTGGGTGTGGGCGTGGCGCTGGCAGTTGTAGCCGAAGAAGCGATCGAACCCGTGCCGCAGCGGGCTGCCGGTGGTGTCGAACATGCCGAGCCCCCACTTCCCCATCGCCGCGGTGACGTACCCGCGCTGCCGCAGCAGCGTGGCGACCGTAACGGCGTCGGCGGGCAGGGGGAACTGGCCTTCGGGCTGCGCCTCGCGGTTGTTGCGGACGGCGGCGTGGCCCATGTGCCGGCCGGTGAGGAGCGCACAGCGGCTCGGGGCGCAGACGGCGTTGCCGGCGTAGAAGCGGGTGAAGCGGGTGCCGTCCTTCGCCAGCTGATCGACGTGCGGGGTGCGGATGCGCGCCTGGCCGTAGCAGCCGAGTTCGGCCGAGCCGAGGTCGTCGGCGAGGATGAACACGACGTTCGGCAACCGGGCCGGCGGCTGCGCGGGCGCGGGGGCGGCGAGGAGGCAGGCGGCGGCGAGGAACACGGGTCACCAAGTGGACAGTGGACAGTGGACTGACCGAACCGCGACACCGGAGCGGCACCTGTATTTCTGGACTGTCCACTGCCCACTGTCCACTGTCCACTTCTCACTTGACTCAATCCGGTCCCGCGGTATGGTCCGCGGCGAATCGGCGTATCCGTTGGCGGGTCGGGCGGCCGGGACCGGGTTCGGGGGAACCCGCCGGCGGCCGGAGGGGAACCGTATGCTCCGGGCGAGCGTCCTGTGGGCCGGGCTGGCGGCACTCGCCGTCCTCCCGGCCGGCTGCACCACCTCTCCCGCCGAGAAGGCGCAGGGCCGGTCCCAGATCGGCTCCGACGACCCCGCCGCCGACCCTGACGCCTACGCCACCGTCGGCAGCAAGACCCTCCCGTCGGGGATGGAGCCGATCCCCGTCAGCGGCGTCGGCCTCGTCTACCGCCTCCAGCCCGGCACCGGCAGCCACGCCCCCGCCGGCGCGTGGCGGCAGATGCTCGAGACCAGCTTCAAGAAGCAGGGCTGGACCAACTTCCGCGAGATCCTCGACGACCCGAACAAGACGACCTCGCTGGTCCTCGTGTCGGCCCTCGTGCCGCCCGGCGCCCGCAAGGGCGAGCCGCTCGACCTCCAGATCACCGTGCCCGACGAGAGCAAGACCGTCAGCCTCCGCGGCGGTCTCCTCCTGGGGTGCGAGCTGACCGAGTACGACACCACCAACAACCTGTCGGCCGCAGTGAAGGGGACGGCCCCGACCGGCCCGCCCGGCCGGCTGCTGCTCGGCAAGGTGTGGGCGCGCGCCCTCGATAAGGGCGCGGTCGTCGCCGGCACCTTCAAGAAGGCCGACCTGGCCCCCGTCGCCGAGGGCGAGGAGCCGACCCGCCGCGCCGGGCAGGTGTGGGCCGGCGGCCGCGTCGCCGACAACCGCCCGTACTTCTTCCACCTGAAGCCCGGCGACGACAACATCCGCATGTCCGCCGAGGTCGCGGAGCGGCTCAACGCCACCTTCCACGCCAACGGCGACCCGTCCCGCAAGGTGGCCGAGGCCCAGCCGAAGCACGTGGTCGTGAACGTGCCGCACGCCTACCGCCACAACCACCACCGCTTCCTGATCGTGTCCCGGCAGGTGCCGATGGTGCCGGTCGCGGCCGACAGCATCTACCGCCGCAAGCTCGCCGACGACCTGCTCGACCCGGCCAACTGCCTCCTCGCCGCGGTGAAGCTGGAAGCGCTCGGCGCCGACAGCCGCCGGCCGCTGCGGGTCGGGTTGGAGAGCCCGTCGCCGTGGGTCCGGTTCGCGGCCGCGGAGGCGCTGTCGTACCTCGGCCACACCGACGGCGCCGCCGTGCTCGCCAAGACCGTCGAGGAGCACCCGGCCCTGCGGACGTACGCCCTGAAGGCGCTGGCCGTGATGGACGACGCCGCCTGCACCGACCGCCTCGCCGAACTCCTCGGCAACCCCGACCCGGTGGTCCGCTACGGCGCGTTCATCGCCCTGCGGCTGGCCGACGAGGCGCACCCGGCGGTTCGCGGCGTGCTGCTCAACGACACCTTCTTCGTCCACCGCGTCGCCCCGGGCTCGCCCGGCCTGGTCCACCTGGCGTCGGACCGCCGCTCGGAGGTGGTGATCTTCGGCGACGGGGTGAAGCTGCGCGGCCCGTTCACGCTGCCGATCGGGAGCGAGTTCACGGTGAGCGTGCCGGCGAACGGTCCGGAGGCGAAGGTGAGTCGGATCGTGCGGGTGAAGGGCCAGCCGGACGTGAAGGAGGTGACCTGTGCGACCGACCTCACCGCCGTGCTGGCGACGGTGGCGCGGCTCGGCGGCGGGTACGGCGAGGCGGTGGAGCTGGTGCGCCGGGCCGACACCGCCCAGGTGCTGACCGCCGCGGTGGCCCAGGACGCCATCCCGCGGCAGCTGTCGGTGCAGCAGCTGGCGAACTTCGCGCGGCTGGACCCGACGCTGGTGAAGGCCGACGTGGAGGTGGCCCGGGTGGGCTCCATCGGCCTGGAACTCGAGGCGTCGGGCGTTGACCTGCCGGCGGACCCGAGCGAGACCCGGGCGCCGGAGGCGCCGGCCCGGGCGCCGCTGAGCCAGCAGCCCGGCCGCCTGTTCGGCCCGCGCCAGCCGCCGACACCGACGCAGGCGGAGGGGCTGAGCCCGGTGGTGCCGACGACCGCGACCGAGCCGGCGCCGGCGGCGCCGACCGGCCCGCGCGGCACGAACCCGGGGTCGGTGTTCGGGCGGTAATCGACGGCTCGGGGCTTCGCAGGTCGGGCCGAGTCTTCGAGGCCCGACGCGGGGCACCGGTCGGCTACGCGGAGAACCCCGCCGCGGCGACGTGTCGGGGTTCTCTCCGTTCGTGGATTCGTGCCCCGCGTCGGGCCTCGAAGACTCGGCCCGACCTACGAAGACAACCCACTCCATGCTGTCCCGCCTCGAACTCGTCGGGTTCAAGTCGTTCGCCGACAAGACTCGGCTCGACTTTGCTCCCGGCGTCACCGCCGTCGTCGGCCCCAACGGGTCCGGCAAGAGCAACGTCGTCGACGCCGTGCGGTGGATCCTCGGCGAGCAGTCCGCCAAGAGCCTCCGTGGCGGCGAGATGGCCGACGTCATCTTCAACGGCTCGTCGTCGCGCAAGAGCCTCGGCATGGCCGAGGTCACCGTCACGTTCGACAACGCCCGCCGGCTGCTCGGCGTGGACGCCGACGAGGTGCAGGTGGCGCGGCGCGTCTACCGCGACGGCACCGGCGAGTACCTCATCAACGGCCAGATGTCGCGGCTGAAGGACATCAAGGACATCTTCCTCGGCACCGGGGCCGGCGCCGGCGGCTACACGATCATCGCCCAGGGCCGCGTGGACGAGCTGTTGCAGGCGTCCACGAAGGACCGCCGCGAGATTTTTGACGAGGCCGCGGGGATCAGCCGGTTCAAGGCGAAGAAGAACGAGGCGCTGCGGAAGCTGGTCGCCGTCGAGAGCAACCTGACGCGCAGCCGCGACCGCCTCGACGGCCTCGACGCCCAGCTCCGAACGCTGCGGATGCAGGCGTCGAAGGCCCAGAAGTACAAGGAGTATTCGGACCGACTGAAGGAGCTGCGCGTCGGGCTCGGGGCGAAGGAGTACCGCGACCTGTCGGCCGCACTGGCGGCAGAAGAAGCGGCGCTCGCGGAGCTGACCGCGGCGGCGGGCGGGTCGGCGGCGCGGGCCGAGGAGCTGGACCGCACCGCCCGCGCGCTAGACGCCGCGGTGACCGCCACCGAGGCCGAGTTGCGGCGGCAGGAGGCGGCGCTGGCCGACGCGAGGCAGCGCATCGCCGGGTTCGAGGCCGGGGCAAAGCACGACCGCGCCGCCGCCGCAGAACACGAGGCCGAGACGTACCGCGTGGCGAAAGCCCGCGCCGACATCGCCGCGCGGCTGAAAGCCATCGAGGCCGAGCTGGCGAAAGCGACCGCCGCCGCGCAGACCGCCGACGCCGCGTTCGCCGCCGAGACGCACACCGCGGAAGCGGCGACCGCGGCGCTGGCCGCCGCGACGACGCGCGCCGCCGACCTGACGGCGCGCATCACCGCGGGGCAGGACCGCCAGTTCGACCTGGTCCGGCGGGCGACGGCGGCGCGCGGGCGGACGATCGCCAGCCTGGAACAGGTGGAGCGGTTGCAAGCCGGCTACACCCGCAAGCGCGGCGAGCTCGGCCACCTCGGGGCGCGCCGCGGCGGGCTCGAAACCGCGCTCGACGGCCTCTCCCGCGCCGACGCCGACGTGCAGGCGCGTCTGGCGGACGCGCGCGACTCGCTCGACCGCCTTCATGCCGAGCGCGACGCCCTGGACCAGTCGCAGGACGCGGTGCAGTCGCGGCTCGAAGCGCTGCGCGTGCGGCAGGGCGACCTGCGCGGCCGCGTCGAGGTGCTGGAGGAACTCGAGCGCGCGCAGGAGGGGCTGGGCGCCGGCGTGCGTGCGGTACTCGACCTGCTCCGCGACGGCACCCGCGACGTACCGACGCCGCTGCCGCTGGTCGCGGACTTGCTCACGGTGCCGCGCGAGGTTGCGGGGCTGGTCGAACTGGCGCTCGGCGACGCGGCGCAGCGGTTCGTGGTGCGCGACCCGGCCGCGGTGGACGCGGTCGCCGCCGCGGTCGCGGGGGTGCCGGGGCGCGTGGGGTTCATTCCCCTTCACGCCCCAAGCCCGGGGACGGCCGTCCCCGGGCTTTCGCCCGTACCCACGCTCGCGTCCTTCGTCCGCTGCGAGCACCCCGACTTCGCCGCACTGCCCGACCAACTCCTCGGCGCCGTCCTCCTCGCTGACACGCTCGCCGACGCGCGCCGCCTTCCCGGCCGCCGCGTCATCACCCGCGCCGGCGACCTCCTCGAACCGGACGGCACCCTCACCGTCGGCCCAGTCGTCGGCGGCGCCGGGCTGGTGTCGCGCAAGAGCGAGCTGCGCGACCTCCGCGAGCAGTCGCGCGCCCTCGCCGCCGACGTGACCGCCGCGGAAGTCGAGTTCGCCGACCTGCGCCGCACGGCCGAGGCGGTGGCCGGCCGGGCCGAGGCCGCGGAGGCCGAAATCGACATGCTCTCCGGCGAGGCCGGCGACCTTCAGCAGCGCATCGCGGTGCAGCGGCAGCAGCTCGACGAGCTCGACGACCGCATCGAACTGCTGCGGGCGGAGGCGCGGACGGACGAGGAGGAAGTCCGCCGGGCCGAGGCCGCGTGGGTCGGCGCGAAGCTCGAAGCCGAGGCGGCGGAGGCCGAGGCGGCGGGGCTGGAAACCGAGCTGGAGCGGCTGAAATCCGAGGTGACGACCGCGGCGGCGGCGCAGGCCGCGGCGCAGGAGGCGCACACCGCGGCGCAGGTGTCGGCCGGCCGCGCCGCCGCCGACCGCGACCGCACCCGCGACCGACTGGCCGGCCTGGAAGCCGACCTGAAGAAGCGGAGGATCGAGGCGATCGATCAGTCGGCCGCGGCCCGGAACGCTCAGGTGCGCCTCACTGAGACGGTTCTTTCCATCCTCCGGGCGACCGCCGCCGCCGCCGCCGCGTTCGGCGAGAAGGAGGCGCGCGAGCGCC
>DASPHQ010000191.1:0-3994 GCA_035629595.1 Urbifossiella sp.
GGGGCCGTCGTGGACCACCATGAACGGGGCCTCGGTTTCCGGCCTGTACTGGGCGGGGACGTAGACCGTGACGGCGCGCTTGTAGTCGATGTTGTGCGTCTCGACGATCAGCGTCTTCGGATTCTTCGGATCGACCTTGCCGAACTCGTTGCGGGCGATGCCGGGATTGAAGAGCTTGGTCTCCTTCGAGTCGATGACGAACTGCTCCACCTTCCCCTCGGGGACGCCATCGACCTTTTTGCGTTCCGGCGCGGGCACGTACTTCGGCCCGATGACGAAGTTGTCGTGGGCGTCGAGCGGTGGGTTCTCGCCCTTCACGAGCGTCTTGAACGGCGGGGCGCCCTTATCGTCGGGGTTGCGGGTCGGCGGCTGCGCGACGGCCAGGCCGGTGACGACGGCGACCAACGCGAGCGCGGAGAGTCTGGACATACCGGCTCCGGGAGGGGATGCGGGCGCGCGGACGGCACCCGGGCGTGCGCGGCTAACTTATTCCCGCGGGAACAGACCGGCGAACGGCGCGACATCCGCCCGCCGGTGGGGTATGATTCCCCTCGGGGAACCGGCGACTTTCTGGAGAGGAGTATGTCCGAGGAGCGCGACCCGCGGGTCGTTCACGTGGCGCCCGACCTGCGCGTCGCCGGCCTGCTGGCGACGTGGTTCGGGGAGAAGGGGTTTCCGTGCGAGGTGGTGGCGCCCGAGCACCCGGCCGAGCCGCCGGACGGCATCGGCCTCACGGCCGCGCCCGCCCCGGGCGTCGAGGTGCGCGTCATCGACGTGGACCAGGCGCAGAAGGCGAAGGACACGCTGGCCGAGTTCCTGGAGTTCGACGCCGCCCTGCGCGAGATGCGCCAGCGCCGCGCGTCCCGCACCGAGCCCGTGTCGGCGACGTGCGAGGAGTGCGGGAAGGCGTCGGAGTGGCCGGCCGCGGACATGGGGAGCACGCAGGAGTGCCCGCACTGCGGCCGGTACATGGACGTGCCCGACCCCGACGACGACTGGTCCGACGTGGACTTCGGCGCCGCGGACGGCGAAGATGGGGTGACGCCCGAGCCGGAGGAGAAGCCGTGACGACCGCCGTGACCCCGCGGGTGGAGTACGAGGAGCGGTTCGCCGCCCGCCCCGACCTGATGAAGGCGGCCGAGGCGGCGCTGGCGTACCTCGACGGCCGACTGGGGACCGACCCGCTGGTTCCCCCGCCGTCGCTGATCCGCTGGGCGCTCCGCCCGCTCGACCCGAACTCGGTGGAACTGTCAATGGCTGACGAGGACCGCGGCCTCCGGGCCGTCGACGTGTTCCCGGCCCGGTACCTGGCCGACCCGCAGACCCGAGACCTGCAGACGACCGGGGTCTGGGGCGACCTGCTGGCCGAACGCTCGCGGGCCAACCAGAAGCGGATCGACGAGAAGTTCCGGGCGTATTTCCGGAGCTTGGAGGACGACCCAGAGTAGTGATCGGGCGTGCATTACCAGGCACAGGTTCCCCGCCGCCGCGCAACAATCCACCACGACGCACCGGGGTTGCCCCCGACCGCATTCGGTCGGACCCCGGGCCGGGAGGACAATCATGGCGGGCAAGACACCGACCGAGCTGAACGACCTGATCACCGACGTACGTGAGCAGGTTTCCGTCCTGAGCTCCCGTGTCGGCCAGATGAAGGATGACTTCGACCGGGCCGACCTCGCGGACATCCGGCAGCGCCTCGCCCTGATCGAGGAGCGCGTCGCCGAGCTCAAGAAGAGCCGCGAGGACGGCGACCGCTGGTTCAAGCAGCTCCTCCTCATCGTCATCGGCGCCGCCCTCACGCTCCTCGCCAACGTCCTCGTCAACGTCGTCCTGTTCGCCAAGAAGTGACCCGCATGCCCCCCGACCCGACCGCCTTCACCGTCGTCGCCGCCGAGGCCGGGCACACCCTGGCCAAAGTCCTCCGCAGCCGCCTCGGCGGGCCGTCGTGGGGCGAGGTGCGCAAGCTCATCGCCGCCCGCCGCGTCAAGGTCGGCGACACGATCAGCACCGACGACACCCGCCGCCTCAAGGAGAACGAGGTCGTCGTCCTGCTGGAGCACCCCAAGCCGCTGCCGCGGACGGCGCACCCCGAGCGGCTGGTGATCCGCCACCTCGACGAGCACGTCGTCGTGGTCGAGAAGCCGGCCGGGGTGAACACCGTTCGCCACCCGGCCGAGTTGGAGTGGTCCGAGGTGAAGCGCGAGCTCGACCCCACCCTCGAAGACCTGGCGCAGTGGGCCGTCGCCCACCGGCTGAAGCGGCCGGCGTCCGACCTGAACCGGCTGCGGATCGTCCACCGGCTCGACAAGGAAACCAGCGGGCTCCTCGTGTTCGCCCGCTCCGTGCTCGCCGAGCGCGAGCTCGGCATGCAGTTCCGCAAGCACACCGTCACGCGCCGCTACCTCACGGTCGTGCCCGGCATCTTCCTCGACCGCACGGTCACATCGAACCTGGTGCCCGACCGCGGCGATGGCCGCCGCGGCAGCACGCCCTTCCCGGACGTGGGGAAGCGGGCCGTGACGCACTTCACGGTTCAGGAGCGGCTGCGCGGCTACACCCTACTGTCGTGCCGGCTGGAGACGGGACGGACGCACCAGATTCGGATTCATCTGTCGGAGGCGGGTCATCCGGTGTGCGGGGACAAGGTGTACTGCAAGAAGCCGAACGGCGAGGTGGTGGCGGACGCGAGCGGCGCCCCGCGGCTGGCGCTGCACGCGACGGAGCTGGGGTTCGCGCACCCGGCGGGCGGGGCGGCACTGCACTGGGACATGCCGCTGCCGGCGGACCTGGCGAAGTTCGTCGCGGGGCTGCGGTAGCGCGCGGAATGACCAATTACCAATGACCCACCAATGACCAAGGGCCGAACCCCCGGGTTTCCTTGGTCATTGGTGGGTCATTGGTAATTGGTCATTCCCGAACGACCCGCCCGTCGTCGCGGATCGTCAGCGCGGGCTTCCCGTCCACGAGCCACGTCGCCTCGAACCCGGTCCGCGTGGCCCCGAGCGACAGGCGGCCGGCGGGCGCCGTCAGCCCCAGGTCGCGCACCTCCGCGGTGTAGCGGCCGGCCTTCGCGCGGTGGGCGCGCTCGGCGTAGTAGGCGCGGTGCAGCCAGTCGCGCGCCTCCCACTCGGGGTCGGGCCGGAACACCTCGCCCGCCGCCCCGAACTGGATGTAGCCCCACCGCTCCGGCCGGTGCATGTCGATGACGCCCTGCGGCGACCACACCCAGTTGTGCTCCGGCCGGTTCGGCACCTTCTTGTACTTGCCGCCGTCCACGACCACGTCCCACTCCACGCGCGAGAAGTTGATGCGCCACCGGTCGCCGGCCTTCGGCGGCACGGCAGCGGCGAGTTCCTTCAGCCCGGCCCACGGCCAGCGCACTTCGAGCGTCCAGCCGGTGTCGGTGTCGCGCGGGTCGTTCAGGGTGCCTTGCACCTTCACGGCCGTCGTCAGGCCGGCGACCTCCCAGGCGTTCACGGCCTTGCCGCCGTCCTTGTAGGCCTTCGTCAGCAGCAGGTCCCAGGTGGTGTTGAGGGCGTTCACCTCCAGCTCGCCGTAGACGTGGTTGTCGCCGTCGGGGTCGAGGAACAGCTCGAAATCGTTGTCCTTGAAGATGACGGAATCGTGCTCGGTGAGCGTGGCCCAGACGTGCGGCTCGACGAGTTCCGCGGCGACGTAGAGGGCGTGATCGTCCCACGCCATCTTGACGCGGGTGCGGTGGCGCGGCGGCGGCCGGCGGTCGCCCTCGATGTCCACGAACGGCTCCGACCACGGCACCGCGGCCCACGCCTTGTCGGTGACGTCGCCGTCGATGCGGACGGGTTCGGCGAGGCGCGGGGCGACGTAGCCCCTGGGGTGGGGGAAGGCGGCGATCATGTCGGCGTCGGTCGGCGGGGCGGCGAGGCCGACGGCGGCGACGAGCGCGAGCGCGGCGGCGATCCACGGGGCGCGGGTCGGCATGAGCGGCCTCGGGTGCGTTACTTTCCGTCCG
>DASPHQ010000192.1:0-5185 GCA_035629595.1 Urbifossiella sp.
AGGGCGATGGCGTGTAGCCCGGGGTGCAACCCCGGGCGGGCGACGGCGCGGTTCGAGGTGTCATGCGGCGCGAACTCCGCCGCAGGCCGCCCGGGGTTGCACCCCGGGCTACACGCCGTCGCCCTCCGGGCTCAAGCCCCGAGCCGGGGCGCGTGGATTGTTGTTGTCGAGGGCACGGATGCTCACCTTCCTGAACCGCCACGTCGCGCAGCCGTTCTTCGCCCGCCGGGCGCGGAGCCGGCACCTCCACTTCCTGAAGCTGCTGGAGCAGACGCAGTTCGACCCGCCCGCGGTCGTCGCCGCCCGGCAGCTCGCGGCGCTGAAGGTGCAACTGAACCACGCCTACGCCACCGTCCCCTACTACCGCCGGGTGTGGGACGCGGTCGGCGTTCACCCCGAGGACGTGAAGGCGCTCGCCGACCTGGCCGCCTTCCCGGTGCTGACCAAAGCCGACATCCGCGCCCACGAACCCGAACTACTCTCCACCCCCTACTACGGGGCGAA
Organism: Urbifossiella sp.; assembly: GCA_035629595.1. GTDB lineage: Bacteria > Planctomycetota > Planctomycetia > Gemmatales > Gemmataceae > Urbifossiella. The sequence continues at coordinate 505 of DASPHQ010000192.1, forward strand.
GCTGCGGCTGAAGCGCACGTCGGGCTCGACGGGGGTGCCGCTGTCGATCCGCGTGGACGAGCCGGCGATGCAGTGGAAGCACGCCTGCACCATCCGCTCCGACCAGTGGAGCGGCTACCGCCTGGGGCAGCGGGTGGCGAAGGTGTGGGGCAACCCCGAGTACCTCCACCACGGCTGGCGCGGCCGCCTCCGCAACCGCGTCCTCGACCGCGCCGTCTACCTCGACACCATCCACCTCACCGACGCGAAGGTCGCCACGTTCGCCGCCGAGCTGCGGCGGCACCGCCCGGGGTTGGTGTTCGGCCACGCCCACTCGCTGTATTTGGTCGCCTGCCACCTGAAGAAGGCGGGCGTGCTCGACATCCGCCCGAACGGCATCATCTCGACGGCGATGGTGCTGCACGACTACCAGCGGAAGCTGATCGCGGAGGTGTTCGGCACGCCGGTCACGAACCGCTACGGGTGCGAGGAGGTGAGCCTGATCGCATCGGAGTGCGAGGCGCACGCCGGGCTCCACGTCAACGCCGACAACGTGTACGTCGAGGCGCCGGCCGGCGCGCCGGGGCCGCTGGTCGTGACCGATCTCGTGAACCACGCCATGCCGCTGATCCGCTACGCCATCGGCGACGTGGCCGTCGGCGCCGGCCGCGCCTGCCCGTGCGGCCGGGGGCTGCCGCTGCTCGACCGCATCGAGGGGCGCGAGGCCGACTACGTGGTCACGCCCGCCGGCACGCTCGTCAGCGGCATCTCGCTCACCGAGAACTTCGCACTGCTGATCGACGGCACCGCCCAAGTGCAGATCGTGCAGGAGTCCGTCTACGACCTGCGCATCCGCCTCGTCGCCGGCGACGGGTTCGGCCCGGCGAGCCACGTTCAGATCGAGAAATTGGTCCGCGACACGTTCGGCCCGGCGGTGCGGTACGACGTGGAGCTGGTGGACGCGATCCCGCAGGAGCCGAGCGGCAAGTACCGGTTCTGCATCTCGAAGGTCGCCCGCGACCACCTCCAGGCGCTGAGCGCATGACCACGCCGCACGTCTCCGTGGTGATGGCCGCGAAGAATTATGCCCGCTTCCTCCCGGCCGCGGTCGAGTCCGTGCTCGCGCAGACGTTCCGCGACTGGGAGCTGCTGATCGTCGACGACGGCTCCACGGACGCCACCCCCGCCGCGGCCCGGCCGTACCTCACCGACCCGCGCGTGCGCTACGTGCGCTCAGACCGGCTCGGCCAGTCGCGGGCCAAGAACCTCGGCATCGGCCTGTCCCGCGGCCGGTTCGTCGCCTTCCTCGACGCCGACGACGCCTGGCAGCCGACGAAGCTGGAGAAGCAACTCCCCCGCTTTACGCCCGACGTGGGCGTCGTGTTCTGCCGCCGCTCGCTGATGGACGAGGAGGGGAGGGCACTGCCGCAGAAGCCGTCACCCGCCCCACCGACGGGTCGCGTACTGACGCCGATGTTCGTGCAGAACTTCGTGTGCTTCTCGTCGGTGGTGGTGCGCCGTGAGGTGTTCAGCGCCGTCGGGGCGTTCGACCCCGAGTGGGATTTGGCGATCGACTACGACCTATGGCTGCGGGTCGCGGCGCGGTTCGGGTTCGACTTCGTGGACGAGGAGTTGGTTTCCTACCGCACGGGTCACGGCAACCTGTCGAAGAAGCTGGCGGACCGCGTGGCGACGGCGCTGTCGATCATGCACCGGGCGGAGACGCGCTACGGCGTGGGGGCGGAGGTGCCCACCGGCGTGATCGCCGCCGGCTACGCCTCGACGTGCCGCACGCTCGCGTACGTGATACGCAACGCTGAACCGCTGGCCGCTGCGAAGTGGTGCGCGAGGGCACTCCGTTGGCCCGACGCGCGGCGGGCGTCGGTGAAGGGGCTGGCGGGGGCACTGGTGGCGTGGGCGCGTGGGAAGCGCGAGGCGGGGGCGGCGGAGAACGCGACGGCGAACGTGTGAGCGGGGCGAAGCCCACCCGTTGCAACGGGTGAGCTTTCAGGGGTGTTACCACCGCAGCGGCTTCTGCCACGCTTCCTTCAACTCGGCCAGCTTCGCCCACACCAGCCACTCGCCGCCGGCGCCGGCGACCCGCAACCGCGGCTCCGCCAGCGTCACGCCGATCTTCGCCAGCGGCAGGCCCGCAAACACCGTCGCCAGCCCGGCCGCGGCGTCCGGCTTCGCCTCGATCACGAACCGCGTCTGCGACTCACTGAACAGCCGCGCCTCGTCCGTCAGCCCGTCGGCGCCCGGCAGCTGCGACAACCCGGTGACATCGGCCCCGATGCCGCCGGCGAACGCCATCTCCGCCAGCGAAACCGCCAGCCCGCCCTCGCTCAGGTCGTGACAGGATCGGATCAGCCCCTCGCAGATCGCCCGGTGAACGGCCGCGAACACCTTCGGCGCCACTTCCAAATCTACCTTCGGCACGTCGCCGCCGCCGCGGCCCGTCACCAGATACAGGTGCGATCCGCCGAGCTCGTCGCGGGTGTGGCCGACGACGTACAGGTCGTTGCCGGGCTCCTTCAGGTCCATCGTCACGCACTTGCGCACGTCGGGCACGCGGCCGAGGGCCGACACCAGCAGCGTGTGCGGGATGTCGAGCCGCTCGCCGTGCTTGCCGGCGTAGGTGTTGTTCAGGCTGTCCTTGCCGCTGATGAACGGCGTGCCGAACGCCACCGCCACGTCGCGGCACGCCTCCGCCGTGCGGACCAGCGCCCCCAGCACCTTCGGGTCGTTGACGTTCCCCCAACAGAAGTTGTCGAGGATGGCCGTGCGGCTCGGGTCGGCCCCGACGGCGACGACGTTGCGGACCGCCTCGTCGATCGCGCACGCGGCCATGTGGTACGGGTCGAGGTCGGCGTACTGCGGGTTCACCCCGCAGCCGACCGCCGCACCGACCCAACTGCCGAGCACCGGCATCACCACCGCGGCGTCCGACGGGCCGTCGTTCTTGACGCCGACGAGCGGCTTGACGACGCTGCCGCCCTGTACCTCGTGGTCGTACTGGCGGACGATCCACTCCTTCGAGCAGACCGAGGGGTGCGCCAGAATCTTGAGGAGTGACTCTTGAGGGTTCACGGGCTGAAAGCCCGGGGACGGCCGTCCCCGGGCTTCGCTCGGCGCCCACTCCGCACTCCTCACTTGCTGAGGGCGGCCGTCGTGGAGGAAGTGCATGTCGAGGTCGGCGACCTCGTTCCCCTGGAAGCGCAGCTTCAGCCGGCCGGTCGCCTCGAAGGTGCCGAGCACCGCGGCTTCAACGTCCTCGGCGTCGCACAGCGCCTTCAGCTCGGCCCACTTCGCCGGCGGCACCGACAGCACCATCCGCTCCTGGCTCTCGCTGATCCAGATTTCCGTGTAGCTGAGCCCGTCGTACTTCAGCGGCGCGGCGTCGAGATCGACCGCGGCGCCGAGCTCGGCCCCCATCTCGCCGACGGCGGAACTGAACCCGCCGGCCCCGCAGTCGGTGATGGCGCTGAACAGGCCGCGGTCGCGCGCCTGAAGAATGACATCCGCAACCTTCTTCTCGGTGATCGCGTTGCCGATCTGCACGGCGCCGCCGCTCACCGTCTCGGACTCGTGGGTGAGTTCGAGCGACGAGAAGGTGGCGCCGTGGATGCCGTCGCGGCCGGTGCGCCCGCCGACGGCGACGACCAGGTCGCCCGGGTGGACCTGCTTGAACGCCTTGTCGGCGGGGATGATGCCGACGGTGCCGCAGAACACGAGCGGGTTGGCGAGGTACCGCTCGTCGAACAGCACGGCCCCGTTCACCGTCGGGATGCCCATGCGGTTGCCGTAGTCGCGCACGCCGGCCACGACGCCGTTCATGACCCGCCGCGGGTGGAGCACGCCCTGCGGCAGCGCGTCCGGAGACAGGTCCGGCGGGGCGAAGCAGAACACGTCCGTGCTGCAGATCGGGCGGGCGCCCATGCCGGTGCCGAGGAGGTCGCGGATGACGCCGCCGAGGCCGGTGTTCGCACCGCCGTAGGGCTCGATCGCCGACGGGTGGTTGTGCGTCTCGACCTTGAAGCACAGGTGGTTCGCGTCGTCGAACTTCACCACGCCGGCGTTGTCGGCGAACACGCTGACGCACCAGTCGTCCGCGCCGAGCTTGGCGCGAATGGTCTGCGTCGCGGCGAAGACGGTTTCCTTCAGGAGGTTCTGATACGTCCGCGTCTCGCCGGTCGTGTGGTCGGTGAGGGTGATTTTTCCTTTCAGCGTCTTGTGCGAACAGTGCTCGGACCACGTCTGCGCGATCGTCTCTAACTCCACGTCCGTCGGCTCGCGGCCGAGGTCGCGGAAGTGGCGCCGCACGACCGTCATCTCGTCGAGCGTCAGCGCGAGCATTCCGTCCTTGCTCAGCTTGACGAGTCCGGCGTCGTCCAGGTCGCGGAGCGGGACGGTGACGCGATGGAACGTGTAGGCGGAACCGAGGCCGAGGTGGTCGGCGCGGACGGGGCCGACGACGATCTGCTCGATGGCGTCGTTCGCGAGCACCTTGCGGAACAGCATGTCGCGGTCGAGCGAGGGCAGTTCCGGCGGGCCGTAGTAGCGGCGGAAGGTGCGCACCGCGGTCACCGGGACGCCCAATAACTGCACCGCTTCAAGCACCGTCTGCGCGACCGGGTCCATCACGCCGGGCTTCAGCAGCACGGTGTAGGCGTGCGCGGTTCGCGACCCGACCTCGGCGAAT
>DASPHQ010000193.1:0-4694 GCA_035629595.1 Urbifossiella sp.
CGCGGTCCTCATGGGCGAACGACGGAAGCGCTCGACCCAGGCCGAGGCACAGCGGTGGATCGCCGTCCTCGAGACCCTCCCGATCACCCTCGACGGTGAGACCGCTGCACACGCCTGGAACGATACGCTCAAGCTCGCGCGGGCCCAGAACCTCTCCGCCTACGACGCCTCGTATCTGGAACTTGCGCTCCGTCAGGGCCTGCCGCTCGCGACCCTCGATGCCGAACTCAAGGCCGCGGCCCAAGCTGTCGGCGTGCCCCTCTTCCGGGTGGCTTCTTGAGCGGGGAGCTGAAGCTGCACCGGCCCGCCGCCTCGCCCGGCGGGCCCGGGCACGCGATCCCGGCGATCATCGCCACCGCCGGCGAGGACGCCGTCACCCGCTTCGCCGAGTTCTTCACCGCGAACATCCGGAACGCGAACACCCGCCGCGCCTACTTCCGGAACACCGCCTCCTTCCTCCGCTGGTGCGAGGCGCGTGGCCTCGATGACCTCAGGCTCGTGAAGCCCATCGTCGTCGCCGCCTACGTCGAGGAGCTGCAGCAGACGCTCGCGAAGCCCTCGGTCAAGCAGCACCTCGCGACCATCCGCATGCTCTTCGACTGGCTGGTGACCGGCCAGGTCGTGCCCGTGAACCCGGGAGCATCCGTCCGCGGGCCCAGGCACGTCGTGAAGAAGGGCAAGACGCCCGTGCTCACGGCCGAGGAGACCCGGCAGCTCCTCGACAGCCTGGACCGGACGAGCGTCGCCGGCCTCCGCGACCGGGCGATCATCGCCGCGATGGTCTACAGCTTCGCCCGGGTCGGGGCGATGGTGGCGATGAGGGTCGAGGACTACTACCCGCAGGGACGACGGATGTGGCTCAGGCTCCACGAGAAGGGCGGCAAGCACCACGAGATGCCCGCCCACCACAACCTCGAGGCCTACATCGACGCCTACGTGGAGGCCGCGGGCATCGCCGAGGACAGGAAGGGGCCGCTCTTCCGCACTGCACCCCGCCGCAAGGGGGATCTGACCCGGAACCCGATGGGGACGGCCGACGTCTGGCGGATGATCCAGCGGCGTGCGAAGCTGGCGGGCATCCGGACGTCGATCGGCTGCCACAGCTTCCGGGCGACCGGGATCACCAACTACCTGGAGAACGGCGGGACGCTGGAGAAGGCCCAGCAGATGGCCGCCCACGAGTCGCCGAAGACGACCAAGCTCTACGACCGCACCAGCGACCAGATCACGCTTGATGAGGTCGAGCGGATCGCGATATGAAAGCCGGCGGCCTCTACAAGGGAATCATGGACGAGTCACCCGAAGCAATGAAGATCAGGCTGGCGCGACCCTTCCCGAGCATCACGAACGCGCCGCGCGTCGGCCCAGGCCCTGCTGCGCACCGGCCGTAGCCCCGCTGCTCAAGGGATTCAATCGAAGTCAGGCCGGCCCTTCGAGGCCTGCCTGAAGCTTGACGGGGGCGTGGTCCGTTTCGATTTCGGGACCTGAGCCGGCGGCGCGAAAGTAAGGCCCGGCGTCAATGGCGGGGGCGGTCGGGGCACTATCATAGCAATTGGCACCATTCGTGGGGGCAGGTCACGAGCACCTGACGGACTATGAGTTCGTCACCGCAGGTAAACCCTCGGTTCGTGCCGGCCGTCGGTTCGCACTCTAATGCTGCCCGGAGAGTCCTGACGACACGAACTCACCTTTACTAAGGTGTTTTTGCGTCTTGTCGGGGCTCTCAGCGACTATCTTGCAATAAGTTCGAAAGAGTACGACCCGGCGTAGAGGCGGTGATTGTCCGGGTCAGGTCCAGAGAACTCGCGCGGCATCGCAAGGAAATCGTGGAAACCGAGGCACCAGAAGACATGAGCGTTCACCCGATGGTCGAGAGCATCAGCGCGGTCACCCTGGTCACCCACGACATGGTCCGCGCGGTCCGCTTCTATCTCGCCCTGGGCTTCACCATCCGCACCGGAGGTGAGCAGGCTTCCTTCACCAGCTTGCATGCGGGCTCCGGATACCTGAACCTGATCGCTCGACCTGTCGATCACAAACGGTCGTGGTGGGGCAGGGTCATCTTCCACGTCACAAGCGTGGATGACCTTTACGCCCGTGCCGTCGCCGCGGGCCTGGAGCCCGACAGCGCCCCTTCGGACGCCCCGTGGGGGGAGCGCTTCTTCCACCTGACCGACCCAGACGGGCATGAACTGAGCTTCGCCAGGCCGCTCTCCGGAGTCGGGATGCCGAGGGCCGGTGGCGAGAGATGAGTCGGCGATAGAGGCGCCCTTGACCGACCCGGGGGGCCATCCTACTTCGGCGCGGCCAGCGCCAGCCCGTCGGGCTCCCTACCCGCGGCGATCGTGCCGACGACCTCCAGCGTGGCCAGGTCGAGGACGCTGACCTTGTCCGCCGCCGTGTTGGCCACGAAGGCCCGCTTGCCGGAGGGCTCGACCAGGATCCCCACCGGCGCGGCCCCGGTCGCGATCCGCTTGACCTCCTTGCGACCGGCCACGTCGAAGACCGTCACCTCGTTGTCGCCGACGCGCGAGACCAGCGCCCGCCGGCCGTCGGGGGTGACCTTGACCCGGATCGGCGTGCCCGGGCACGGCAGGGTCGCCACGACCTCGTCGGTCGCCGTGGCGATGACCGAGACGGTGTCGGCATCCCGGTTGGCGGTCCAGACCTCCTTGCCGTCGGGCGTCACGTCGATCCCCTCGCAGCCCGCCCCGGTGCGGACCTGCGCCACGGCCTTGCCCGCGGCCAGGTCGATCGCGGTCGCCGTCCCGCTCCCGATGTTGGCCGTGTAGAGCTTGCGGCCGTCGGGCGTCATGACCAGCATGTGCGACACCTCCTGGCCGGTCTCGATGGCGCGGACGACCTTGCCGGTGGCCGCGTCCACCGCGACGACCGCCCGGCTGCGCTCGCAGGTGACGTACACGGTCTTGCCATCCCGGCTGACCAGGATGCCGTGCGGGCCCCGGTACGGCCCCAGGGGGACCTTGCGGAGCTCCTTGCGGGCGTCCACGTCGACGACGGAGAGGCTGTCGCCGGGCCCCTCGTAGTTGGCCACGAACGCCGTCCTGCCGTCGGGCGTGACGGCCAGCTCGTGCGGGCCGCGCCCGGTGGTCGTCGTCCCCAGGACCTTGAACGTGGCGGCGTCGACGAACGTCAGGGTGTCGTCCCGCTTGTTGCCGACCAGCAGGACGGGGCCCCCGTCCTGGGCGTCGGCGGCGGGCGCGAGCAGGGCGAGGCCCAGGAGGGCGGCGGCGAGGCGGTTCACGGGCTCGACTCCGGGATGCCTGGTTCGACCGGGGCGGGCCCCCCTCCCGGTCGTGACCCGACGGGGTCCGGCCACTGATGTTACTCGAGCGGCCCGCAGCCGACCATGGCCCGGCCAGGAGGGCCCCGGGACAGGTCCTCAGTCCCCAGGGTCGGCTGCAGCCTGCCGTCCGAAGCAGACCGTGCGAGCCTCCGACCCCGGCCGGGAGCCCCGCACGGCCCAGCGAACTCCCCGCCATCAGCGGGGCTGGTCCCAGTCGCGTGTGGAGGAATGCGACAGAGCACCAGCGCGTGGTCCGGGCCTGAATCATCTCAGGTCCCGCCCCGGTCGGCACCTCAACGTGTCAGGGCTGGAATTGTTGAGCAGGCGATGAGAGGCGCCGGCGGGAGTCGAACCCGCTTCTGCGGTCTTGCAGACCGCCGCCCGGCCGTCAGGCTCCGGCGCCCTCGTGGCTTCGACCCTCACCCGGAGGGCCATGTCCCCGCCAGGAATCGAACCTGGTCCCCGACCTTCGCAGGGTCGCGTGCGCGTCCGTCACACCCCGAGGACATCTATCGAAACAGGACCTCTGCCGAGTCCCCCACCCGGGAATCGAACCCGGCCTTGCGGCTTCGAAGACCGCCGTGCGCCCGCCACACTCGCGGGGAAACAAGTAAGTGCCCTTGCCAGGAGTCGAACCTGGTCTTCGACCTTCGGGGGGTCGCGTGCCGTCCGTCACACGCCAAGGGCCCATTCGAAGCCGACGGCCGGGCTCGAACCGGCATGAACCTGCTTACAAGGCAGGGGCCTCTCCGTTCGGCCACGTCGGCGGGAGCAGGGGCGCAAGGATTCGAACCCTGTGCGCGGGTTTTGGAGGCCCGTTGCTCTCCCAGGAGCACGCCCCTGTGAATCGCCCCGGCTCCTGCCGGGGCGGAGGACGATTCAGGCCGGTACGAGCGCCGACTCGCCGGTGCCGAGTATTGGGGGGTGGGACTCGAACCCACAACCACGTCGTTAGGAGCGATAAGGATCGTCCGATCGGTTCGTTGCCGGGCAAGGGGGCCGGCGACCCGCGTGCTCTACCCGATTGAGCTATCCCTCCCCTTAATCTAAAGACACATCCTCGGAGGAGAGGGTTCGACGAGCAAGTTGACGCATCAGGGGCCTTCTCGAGATAACCCTGATGCTCCGGCTCGCCCTCGCAGCACTTTCTTTCGCGGTGGCAATCGCATGGAGAGGTTCGACGCCAGGATTCGCTGCTCTGTGTCCCTCAGTCCCAAAAAATCAACTTATTCCATAAAACAAATTAATCTGTATAATATATTTTACATTTTTAATGATTAAAATCATAATAATTCTTAATTTGCGATCTTTGACATCAGCAGGAGATGATGCCGGTTCCAAGACGAATCCGTGTTGAAACTCTTACCCCTCGGGCGGAATGATTCGG
>DASPHQ010000194.1:0-18149 GCA_035629595.1 Urbifossiella sp.
AGTTCTTCTTGTGACCTCTTGTCGAACCCCTCGGCGAACAGCTTCTTTGTCGCCAGCGCCTCGGGCGTGTTCACCTTCTGCTTGTCGAACACGGTGTAGACGCGGCCGCCCAAACTCTTGCCGCCCCAGTCGAGGTTCACGAAGTCGCTCACGTACAGCTTGCCGTCCGGCCCCTGGTCCACGTCCGTCGCCATGATCGGCGTCAGGAAGTCGTGGTAGTCGGCGATCTCGAACCCCGCCCCCTTCGGCGTCACCTTGAACGACTCCAGCCCGCGGCCGCCGGCGTAGTTGCACATGATGAACGCGTTCTTGTACCGGTCCGGCAGCGTCGTCCCGCTCGTGAACAGGAAGCCGCTCGGGCCGGTGCCGATCTTCCCCACCGGCGGCATCAGGTACGCCGGCTGGCCGGCGTGCGGCAGGTGCCACAGCCGCTCCGCGAACCACGGCCCGCCCATGTACGGCGGGTTGATCGTCTGGTACTCCATGTGCCAGCCGCTGTCGCCCCCCTCGCACACGTACACCAGCCGGGCGTGGTCGCCCTTGTCGCAGTTGTTGTCGTCGGCGAACAGGTTGCCGTACTGGTCGAACGCCAGCTCCTGCGGATTCCGCAGGCCGGTCATCACCACCTCGAAGTTGCTGCCGTCCGGGTCGCAGCGGAACACGGCCCCGGTGCGGAGGCCGCTGAACTGCTTCCCCTCCTTCGAGGTGACGTTGAAGCCCCGGTCGCCGACGCTGAAGTACAGCTTGCCGTCCGGCCCGAAGATGAGGCCGTGCAGGTCGTGGCCGTAGAACGCGCAGTTCACGCCGAACCCGCTCAGCAGCGCCTCCTTCTTCGACGCCACACCCTTCCCGCCGTCCTTCAGCTTCCACAGGTGCGGGATGTTGGTGAGGTACACGTCGCCGTCTTTCGCCAGCACCCCCGCCGCGAGGCCGTCCAGCGGGCCGTTGAAGCCGCCGGCAAAGACAGATGCCTTGTCCGCCTTGCCGTCGCCGTCGGTGTCCTCGACGAGCCGGACCTGGTCGCTCCACTTCGTGAACCAGTCCATGCCGCCGGGGAACTTCGCCTCCCAGCGCTTGTACATGCTCAGCCGATCCTCCAGCTTCCCGAGCTGAAGTTCGTCGTTGAGCCAGAATGAGAAGCGGTCCTTGGGGTTGTCGCGGTTCTCGGCGGCGCCCTTGCCCAGGCGGTATTCCTCGGCGACGAACACGCGGCCCTTCTCGTCCACGCTGAGGGCGACGGGGCTGGCGAGCTTCGGCTCGGCGGCGAACAGTTCGACCGTGAGGCCGGCCGGGACGCGGAACGACTTCATGTGCTGCAGCGCCGCCGCGGTGCCGTCCGCGAGGTCGGGGATGGGCGTCGCGGGCGGCGGCTCGGGCGGCGTGGCGAACAGGGGAGCCGCGGCGACGAGCGCGAGGGCGGCGAAGAGGCGCCGGGGCATGGGGAGGGGTCTCAGGTTGAGGGAGGAGTCGGAGTCTGGTAGCCGCGGGCTTTAGCCCGCGCTACCGGTAGCGCGGGCTAAAGCCCGCGGCTACCAGATTTTTGCTAGCGGCCGCGGGTGTCGTCCTTGAACTGGAACGGCCGCACGCCGGTGATGTCGCTGCTCAGGAACGTCGGGCACCAGTACCGCTCGACGTGTTCGACCACCCGGTCGGTCCCCTCGAAGTGGCTCACGCCCGGCGGCCGCTCGGGGTTGTACATCGTGTCCGTCAGGTCGCGGACCAGCGCCACCGTCTTCCCCTGCTTCACCAGCGCCCGGATGGCGAACGGCCGGCCCAGCACGCACATGTTCAGGTGGACGCCGCACAGGACCACGTAGTTGATCCCCCGCTCCGCCAGCAGGTTCCACGTCTCCTGGCTGTTGTCGGTGATGGCGTCCTGCGGGGCGATCGTGAGCGCCTCATTCTGCCGCGTCCACGCCTCGCGGATGGTGCACTTCACCTTGCAGTCGCACCCCATGTCGGAGTCGTCGATCGGCAACAGCCCCTCGCGCTTGGCGTCCGGCCAGTTCCAGGCGGTGCCCCAGCGCTCGGTGGTGGCGAGCGGGTGCGGCGTGGCCGCGAACGGGGCGTCCTTCGCCCGCTTCCGCTGCGGCGTGTCCTTGTAGAAGTCGGTGCAGGTGCTCGGGGCGTGGATGATGAAGATGCCCTTCTCGCGGGCCGCCTTCAGCATTGCTTCTGTCGGCCCGACGAGCTCGCCGACGCGGGCCTCGGCCGACTTGCACCAGTGGTGGTCCCACATGTCGCAGACGATGATCGCCGTCTTCTTCACGTCCCACTTGGCGACGCGATCGGTCGTCGGCACGGGGCCGAACTCGGGACGCAAGCGGTAGCGCAGTTTGATCGTGAGGTCGCCCGCGGGCTGGGCGGCGGGGGCGAACACGGCCACCGCCAGGGCGGCGATCACGGCCGGCACGAACGGTGCGACGGGGAAAGACATGACGACTCCGCGGGTCGGCGGGGCGGGGCTGTTACTGTACGGCCGCCGCCGCGGCGGTGCCAGCCGGTTCACGGCACGGGCATTGCTTCACTTGTGTTAGTCATCTCCTGTCAGTGCGGTTGGAAGTCCCCGGACAGGTTCGGTTCACCACGAGACACCCGGCTCCGGGTGGGAGGCGTTATGAACGCGTCGTTCATGGGGATGAGCACGGCCGGCGTGGTCCCGTTGCTGGCCGGCGGGCTGCTGACGGCCGTGGGGCTACGGCGGCGGTCGCTGACCGGGCTGCTGATGGCGGCGGCCGGCGGCTACCTGCTGGTCCGCGGGGTGCGGGCGGCGCGGTGCGCGCTCGACCCGGCGGCCTGCGAGCCGGACAAGGCCAAGTGCGACGCCCTGCGCGAGCGGCTCGGGGCCGGCGTCACGTCCGGCATTTACGACCACACCGCCCAGAACCACAAGGAGGAGCGCGCCCCCGCCGGCGACCTGATCGACGACCCGGTGGACGACACGGTGGACGACTCGTTCCCGTGCAGCGACCCGCCGTCGTACTCGCCGCGGAACGAGGTCGGCGAGATGGTGTGAGCGGCGAGGAACGCTGACGCGGCGAGCCGGCCGCCTCACGGCGGTCGGCTCGCCGCGTTGAATGATTGACAGTCGCCGCGCCCTGCCCCACACTGGCGGTAGCCCCCAGGAGGAACCGCCATGCGTGGTCTGATCGCCGGGCTGATCGTCGCGGCCGCCGCCGGCCCGGCCGCCGCCTGCCTCAACGACGTGGAACTCCCGTCGCACGAGCGCGAGTTCCGCTCCCAGTACCGCGGCAACGCCCCCGCGCCGCCGTCCCCGTCTCCGGGTCAAGCGTTCGTCCACACCGCCCTGTACTCCAGCGGGGCCGTGCTTCTCGTCGGCGCCGTGGGCCTGGCCGTCACACGCCGCCGGACGGAGGCGTGAGTCGTGATCGGCCGGCTCGCCCTCCTCGCCGTCGCGGCCCTCCTCGGGTACGCCGTCGGCTGGGTGGCCGGCCTCTTCGGTCACACCTACTCCCGACCCGCGAGCTACCCGTTCCTCGCCGAACGTGTGCCTCTGCCGCACCACGTCCCGCCGGTCAAGGGCGGCGCGGCGCTGCGGTTCGCGATGGTCCATGACATCCTCCACGAGCGCTACCCGCGCCACGGCACGGCGTACCACGCCGAGCGCGTCCGCGTCACACGGGCGAAGCTCGCCGCCCTCCCCCCCGACGACCCGGCCGCGTTCGCCCTGACCGATGATTTGGCGGTGGCGCTCGATCGCCTCGGCCGCGGCGACGAGGCGGCCCTCCTTCTCGAAGACAAGCTCCGCCGGCAACTCGCGGCGAAACGGCCCGAGCGCGAGCTGTACACGACCTACGCCAACCTCGGCACGATCCTGTCGCAAGGCGCCTTCGGCCGGGGGGCCGAGGGGCTGGCACTGGTGCGGAAGTCGGTGGAGGTGAACCCCACGGCCCACTTCGGCCGCGGGAAGTGGCAGGCGCAGTTCGACGACTACCGCCTTTCTGGCGCGGCCGCCGCGGGCCGGTTCGACGCCATCGGCAACCCGCTCAGTCTGACCGTTCAGGAGGCGCTCGACCGCGAGATGAACTGGGTCACCTCGGGGCTCGGCCGGCCGACCGACCCGGACTTCGGCAAGGGGCGGGAGTTCGACACGGCCCCGGCGTTCTTCGAGCCCGGCACCGACCCCGCCGACCCGGCCCGTTGGGAGGAGCTCCGCCCGATCCGCGACCACATCACCCGCGTCGGCCCGACCGGCGAGAACGGCCGCGACACGGTGCCGTTCGACGAACCCGTCGTGGCGATCGTGGGGCTGTGGCGACAGGTCCGCGGCCCCGCCGCGCACCTGGCCCTGGTGCTCGGCGAGACGATGCTGCGCGTCGGCCAGCGGCACCTGGCGTGGGCGGCGTTCGAGCGCGCCCGGCGGGTCGCGGCGCCCGGCGGATCGCCCGCCTTCCACGACCACTGCCGGGCGCGGCAGGCGGACCTGGAACAGACCTTCACGAATGCGGCCGAGTGGACGAGGCGTTCCTCGTGGCTGAGTGCCAACCCGCCGCTGACGGCGGAAGAGGTGGCCGCGCTGCGCCCGCGGTTCGAGGCCGAACTCGCCCACGGCGAGGCGTACCAGCGGGCGTACCAGGAGCACGAGGAGCGGCAGATCGCCGCCGGGGTGCCGCTCGACGACCCACAGTTCTACGCCGCCTTCCACGCCGGCCGCGAGCCGATCGCGACGCCGGTCGGGCCGGAGGAGTGGCACTTGTGGGTGCCGCCGGCGCGGATGCACGAGTACACCGCGGCGCGGCGGCGGTCGTGGGGCACCGTCGGCGCCGGGCTGGCGGCGCTGCTCGCGGCCGCCCTGATCCGCCGGCGTGCGTCCGCTAGAGGCTCTCGCCGGTGAGGAACAGGAACACGACGTTCCCGAACTGCACCCGGTCGCCGTTGTGGACCGGGCCGGACTGGAGGCGGACGCCGTTCACGAACGTGCCGTTCGAGCTGCCGAGGTCGGTCAGCCGGTAGACCCCGGCCGGCCGCGGCTCGAGCCGGGCGTGCGTCCGCGACACCGACGGCTCGTCCACGACCACGTCGCGGTCCGGCTCCCGGCCGACGACGAGGGGCGTGCCGCGGAGCATGACGAGCTTCCCGAGTTGCTCGCCCGGCGGGTGGACGCACACGAGCCGGGCGGGCGGCGGGAGGCGGTTGAAGGCGACGCGGGCGGGGATGACGGCGGTGCCGGGAACCTGGGTCGCGGGCGGCTCGCCGGCCAACTCGCGGGCGTATTCCTTGTAGTTGAGCGTGCGTGACACAGGCAGTTCCCGGCTCGGGTGAAGCGAACGTGACCCCTCGACCGACCGCCGGCCGGGGAGTGTTCGTCCGACGTCCTGATCTCGGCAGAGTACTGTTCACCTAGAACAACTCCGTTCCCGGTGTCGGGAAACTCCCTCGAATTCCAATTCCCGCACACGGCTTCGCCTGTGTGCTACAACCGGAGCTGGATCGCGCAGGGTGTGTCGCGCAGAGGACTTGCGCGGCACAGCGGCCACTGACCTCCTTGAACGGACGCTGACGGATCGGGTTGTAGGGGGCGTCGCAGACGTTTTTGCGATTTCGTTGCACGACGGCGGCCGCCCCGCGGCACTAACAGGGGAAACGCCCGCCCCCGAGGTGCCGCCGTGGCCCAACTCACCCTCCGCACCCTCCTGGCCTACCTCGACGACACCCTCGAACCGGCCGCGACCCGCGAACTCGGCAAGAAGGTCGCCGAGAGCGACGTTGCCCGCGAACTCGTCGAGCGGATCAAGAAGGTCACCCGCCGCCGCCGCCTCCAGACGCCCGACGCCGCCGGGGCCGACGAGGACATTTCGGACCCCAACACCGTCGCCGAGTACCTCAGCAACACCCTCGACGGCGAGCAGGTGCAGCGGCTCGAACAGGCCTGCCTCGACTCCGACGTCTACCTCGCCGAGGTCGCCGCGTGCCACCAGATTCTCACCGTCGTGCTGGCCGAGCCGGTGCGGGTGCCGCCGAGCGCGCGGGACCGGATGTACAAGCTGGTGCCGCCGCCGGGCGGGTCACGGAAGGGGCGCACCCGGCCGAACCTCCCCGTCATCGGCGGGGCCGCCGCGGAACGGCCCGAGGCCGAGGACGCCGACGCTGCCCTCCTCCTCGGCATGACCCGCTTCGGCACCGGGTCGGCCGCCCATCGCGCCACCATGACCGCGGCCGGCGTCGTCATCGCCGCGCTGCTCGCCGTCGCGGTGTACATGGCCGTTCCCGGCGCGCCGCCCGCGGTGCCCGAGACGATGCCGCTGGAGGTCGCGTCGGCCGCTCCCACGCCGCGGCCGGCCCCGCCCAAGCCGCCGGAGCCCGAGCCGAAGCCGCCGGAACCGATGCCGAAGCCGCCCGAGCCGATGCCGACGCCGCCGGACAAGGGGAAGGAACCGGACAAGGGGAAGGAACCGGCCGTCGCCCCGGCCCGCGCCGACCGGCTGCCCGTCGGGAAGGCGACGCAGTCGAACACGCTCCTCGTCACCCGCTCGACCGCGGACGCTGACGCCAAGTGGACGCGGCTCGACCCCGGTGGCGACGCGGTCGTGTCGTCGAACGACGAGGTGCTGGCGCTGCCGGGGTACAAGGCGGAGGTGAAGCTGGACACCGGCGTAAACGTGGCACTGTGGGGGAACCTGCCGGACCAGATGCCGGTGCGGGTGCTGGAGGCGCGGGTGCGGTTCCACGCCCCGACCGCGAAGGCCGACGGCGGCGGGTTCGAGCACGACGCCGACCTGACGCTCCTGGCCGGCCGCGTCTACCTGACGCCGACGAAGGCCGGCGAGCGCGTCCGCGTCCGGGCGGCCGGCGAGGTGTACGACTTCGTGCTGCCGGAACGGTCCGAGGTGGCGGTCGAGCTGACGGTGGCGCACGAGCCGGGGGCGATGTTCCTCCGCGCCGCCGGCCCGGCCCCGCGGGCGGAGGTGAAGGTCGCCGTGGTCCGCGGGTCGGCCGCGGTCGCGGTGCCGGCGCGCGGCATTTCGCACGAGAAAGTCGCGGCCAACACGGCGATGACGTGGGACAGCCGCGGCGCCGGCCGGCCGAGCGCCCCCGCCCCGACGGACAAGATGAACCTGAACTTCGACAAGTTCCCGATCGTGCCGTCGGAGCAGGCGAAGGCGGTGCAGAAGGCGCTGTCCGACGTGACCGGCCGGCTCGCCGACGCCGCCCGCGTGCAACTGCTGATGACCGAGCTGGTGACGCAGCCGCCGGCGATGGGGCAGTACTTCCAGGGCGTGATCGGCCTGTACGGCCTGGCCGCGCTCGCGGCGACGGCCGACGACCTGAAGCCGGTCGTGGACGTGCTGACGGACGAGACGCGCGGCCCGCAGCGGGTGGCGGCGGCGACCGCACTGGCGGCATGGCTGCCGCGCGCGGCCGACAACACGGCGGCGCTCGGCGTCGTGCTCGACATGAAGATCCCGGGCGAGGGCGTCGCCGACATCGTGCTGCGGCTGTTGCGCGGGGCAGTTCACCCGGCCGCGCCGGAGCCGCCGGAGCTGGACCGGCTGGTCGATCAGCTGAGCCACCCGTCGGTGGCGGTGCGGGAGCTGGCGCTGTGGAACCTCATCACCTTCGCCGACCCGTCCGCGGCCCGCGTGCCGGGGCTGGCCTTCGTCGACGTGGGCGTGCCGACGGGGATGGCCTACGACCGGTTCCTGAAGGCGTGGCGGACGCGCGTCGAGGAGATCAAGAAGCGGCCGCCGGCGAAGAAGTGACCCGAGTTGCCGCTTGCGGCGATGCACCGCGGTGCATCGCCGCGAGCGGCGGAAGAATCAGCGGTTGAACACGAACTCCTTGCTGTTCAGCAGCGCCCAGAACACGTCCTGGTAGAACGCCACCCGCTCCGGCGCCTGCGCCCGGTACGACGCCAGCTGCCGGCGCTTCTCCGCGGTCGGCGACCGCCCCACCGTGCGCTCGAACAGGGCGTCCAGCAGCTTCGCGTCGTCCTTCTCCGCGGCCAGCGTCCGCGCCAGCCAGCCCGCCGGGTGCTGAACCTTCCCCACCGTCGCGTTGCCGCCGAGGAGGTGGAGCACGGCCGGGAGCGTGACGTCGCCGGCGCGCTCGCAGGCGCACGCCGTCACCCGGTCGGAGCGGCCGAACATGCGGAGGAAGTCCGACGCCGTGCCCGGGTCCGGCACCTGGACGGCGCGCGTGCCGAGCGGGTAGCCGTCGAACCGCTCCGGCACCCCGGTCGCGTCGCTGATGGCGTCGAGCAGCACCTCGGCCGGCAGTCGGCGGGCGTAGTAGTGCGAGTAGTAGCGGTCGTCGGTGGCGTTCCCCGCCCGCGTCGCCGCCGACAGCTGGTACGTCCGGCTCGTCAGGATCAGCCGCATCAGCGCCCGCAGGTCGTACTTCTTCGCCACGAACTCGGCCTTCAGCGCCGCCCACAGCGGCGGGTTCGTCGGCGGGTTCGTCGCCCGCAGGTCGTCCACCGGTTCGACGAGCCCGACGCCGAGGTAGTGCCTCCACACGCGGTTGACCATCGCCCCGGCGAACGCCTCGTTCCTGGCGTCGGTCACCCACTTCGCCAGCGCCTGCCGCGGGTCGTCGGTCGGGGCGGCGTCGGCGGCGGTGCGGTCGAGCGGGCGGGCCTTCATGAACTGCCCGGTCCGCGGCTGCGTTACGCCGACGGGGTTCTTGTTCTGGTTCTGGTCGGGGTGCGAGACGCGCAGCGTGGTCGGCCCCTGCCGAGCCTCGCGGCGGTCGAGCTTCACCCGGCTGAAGTACGCGGCGAAGTGGTAGAAGTCGTCCTGCGTGAACCGTTCGAGCGGGTGGTTGTGGCAGCGGGCGCAGCCGATCCGCGTGCCGAGCAGTGCCTGCGCCACCGACTCGGGCGCCTCCGAGTTCTCGCCGTGCCGCTGCTCGCCGACGGTGACGATGAAGTAGCCGACGGCGGGGTTGTCGGTGTTGCTGCCGGCGGCGGTGAGGATGTCGCGGGCGAGTTCGTCCCACGGCCGGTTCGCGGCCACCTGCTCGCGCAGCCACAGGTGGAACGAGCGGACGCCCTTCACGCCGCGCACGTCGTGGTCGCGCTCCTTGCGGTTCTGGAAGATGTCGCCGAGCTGCAGCGCCCAGTAGTCGCTGAACTCGGGGCGGGCCAGGAGCGTATCGACCAGCTTCTCTCGCTTCTTCGGGTCGCGGTCGGCCAGGAACGCGGCCACTTCGGCGGGCGTCGGGAGGAGGCCGCAGCTGTCGAGGAACGCCCGGCGGACGAACTCGGCGTCGGTGCAGCCGTCGGACGGCTCGATCCGCAGCTCGCGGAGGCGGGCGAAGACATGGTCGTCCACGAGATTGTTACGAGCCTGGTAGCGTGCTTCCTCGACGGGCCGGTCGTGCGGGATGGTGAACACCGCGACCGCGACATCCGTTTGGAACATGGCCCGCACCGCGGCCGACCCGGCCCGCACCGCCTTCGCCTCGCCGGTCGGCGACACCGACACCGTGCCGGCGTCGTTGGCGTCGAACTTGGTCAGCCACGTCACGTCCTTCTTGGAGCCGTCGGCGAACGTGGCGGTGGCGACGAGCGGCGGCGTGTCGCCGGGCTTCACGACCTTGGTGTTCGGCGAAATGTCGAGGCGGCTGAGCGCGGGGTCGCTCTTGTTCGGGCCGGGTGCGCCGGCCTTCACCCATGCCAGCAGCGTGGCGTACTCCCGGCTGCCGACGCCGAACAGCCGCCCACCCTCGTGCGGCACGGCGCCCGTCGCCTTTTGCAGCAGCAGGCTCGCTTCCGGCGTGGCCGGGTCGATGCGGCGGCCGTCGAACTCGCGCGTCAGTTAGCGATGATCTTGCTCGGGGGCGTAGCCGCGGAGGGAGAGGCGGAAGCCGTTCTGGCCGGTCCCCTTGCCGTGGCAGGCGCCCTGGTTGCACCCCGACCGCGTGAGGATCGGCATCACCTCGTTGAGGAACGACGGCTGGGCTTGCGCCGAGGGGGTGAGCGCAGCGGCGGCGAGCGCGACGGCGAACCAGCGCATGCGGGGTCTCACGACGGGCGGGCGGGAAGCGGGCCTGGCAGGGGGTCCGACCGGGTTTAGTTTACGCGACCGTTCCGGGGCGAGCAAGCGACGACATGCTTGGGAAACCCGCGGTGTGGCACTCGCACCCTTCGCGGACCTTCTCGCGTCCAGTTCTTCCCGTACTGCTTGTGGATTCTGCTTGTGGATCGACCGCTATGTAGGCACGCAGAAAGATGGTCCCGCCGGCAGCGAAGTACAATTGAGGGAGTAGACCCCGTAGGGCCGGGGTTAGTAAACCCTTCCTCGACACCGTTCGGAGATCGACCATGGCTGATCAACGCAGCGCCGACATCAAGGAATCCGACGTCAAAGTGCAGGCACTTGCTGCCGACGTGAAGGCAGTTGGGGCCGACCTAAAGACACTTGGTGCCACGCTGCGGGTATTTGAAGCCGAGGTGAAGGGACATTTCAACGAGCAGAAGTTAAAGTGGACTCACCTCCGGTGGACCGGCAGCATTGTCGGAATCCTCTGCCTCATCGTGTCGGGTGTCGGCGTGTGGAAGTTTCCGAGTTTCATCGAGGAGGAGTTGAAACGCCGAATCCCTCAAGACATCGACCGCGAACTTGCTAGCCACAAGGATCGTGCGAAGGCGGCGGCCGATCAGGCTGAGGCTTCACGTGCGAGCGTCGAAGCTGCCTCGAGGGAAGTCGGCGAGAACAACCTCTTGGCACTGCGGGGGGAGAACGAAGTTCTTCGGAACGAACTACGGGCCATCCGCGAGGAGTTGCGTAAAGGGCATTTCGTAAAGTACGGCCACATCGACCCCGTCATCAGCGCGAACTCCAAGGATCACAGTGCACTCTTGGCAACACGCGAAGGCAAGTCGCACACGATCGACAGGAGCCATGACAACCGGCCTTTCGGAACGCACGTTCTCAAGACGTGGCACACGGTCTTAAATAACAAGGGGAATGCGGGACACTTCCCTGTGCTCGAGGTTGTCCCTGACGGGAACAAGGTAACACTCACGGTCAAGACTACTGCCAACGAAGGCGTGACCAACATGAGTATCCGGGTCCACGTCCTCTACGAGTAATCCAGGGCCGCGAGAGGCGAATCACCCCTCCGCGTTGATGCGGTCCACCAGCTCGCGCAGCCGGCCGATCTTCTGCCGGTCGAAGCGGAACCGCAGTCGCGGCAGCTCCTTCAGCGCCGGCTCGTTCGCCTCCTCCGGCAGCGCCTCCACCTGGTCGAAACTCCCGCCGACAACAATGTCCTTGAAGTCGCGGCGGACGCCGTCCAGCGTCGCGTCCGACAGCCGCCGCTGGAGGCGCAGCAGCAGGTGGCCGCGGACGTAGCGCATGCTGTGGTACACCCGGTAGAACCGCGTGACCTCCGCCACCGCCGCGTCCACCGAGTCGGTGAGCTTGTACAGCGACCGGTCCGCCGGCGAGATGTAGCCGCGGTCGTGCAACTGCTCGCGGATGAAGCGCTCCCACGCGGCCCAGTACGTGCCGCCCGGCTCGTCCACCATCACCACCGGGAACAGGTGGCTCTTGCCCGTCTGGATCAGCGTCAGCGCCTCGAACGCCTCGTCGTGCGTCCCGAACCCGCCGGGGAACAGCACGATCGCCTCCGACTCCTTGATGAACATCAGCTTGCGGGTGAAGAAGTACCGCAGCGTCATCAGCTTCGGGTCGCCGTGCACCACCGGGTTGGCCGACTGCTCGAACGGCAGCATGATGTTCAGCCCGAAGCTGTTCTCCCGCCCGGCGCCGACGTGGCCGGCCTCCATGATGCCGCTGCCGGCCCCGGTGATGACCATCCACCCCTCGGCCACGATCCGGCGGCCGAACTCCTCGGCGGCCACGAACGCGGGGTGGTCCGGGCGGGTGCGGGCGGAGCCGAACACCGTCACCTTGCGGCGGTCGCGGTAGCCGGCGAACACCTTGAGGCAGTAGCGCAGCTCGCGCATCGCGGTGGCGAGGAGCTTCACGTCGCCGCGGGCGGCCCGGTCGCGGAGGAGCTTGTCGGCCGTCTCCTTGATCTGCGCCACGTACTCGTCGGCCGCCGGCTCCGCGTACGGCTTCTCCGGCGTCGGCTGGTCCGGCTCGGTGAGCGAGTCGAACGGCGTCTTGGCGGGCGGGTCGGGCGGCGGCATCCGGCGCCTCCGGGGGAGGGGTCACGTCACAGTGTACGTCACCGGGGCAATACGCGGCGAAGCCCGGGGACGGCCGTCCCCGGGCTTTCACACCCTTCACCTCTGACGTATTCTGAAGAGGTGCCCTAATGCGAGGTCCGTGCCGATGAGTCACGCCGTCGTCGAGCCGCCGAGCGAGCGCGTCTCGCACCCGCACCGCACCATCGAGAACGTCCCCGGCCGGCTCGGCACCGGGCCGGTCAACCGCGTCCGCGCCGCCGCCGGCCTGCCGTGGAACCGGCGACTGTCGCGCGCGGCGCTGATGGTGCCGGCCATCCGCCACTGGGAGCGGCACTACCTGAAGCACAACGACGACGACATCAAGGCCGCCAGCATGGCCCTCCGCGGCAAGGCCCGCGGCAAGTTCCCCCTCGACAAGCTGCTCCCGGAAGCGTTCGGCCTCTGCTCCGTCGCCATCCAGCGGGTGCTCAACATCCGCCCGTTCGACGTGCAGCTCGCCGCCGGCGTCGTCATGCACTTCGGCGGCCTCGTCGAGCTGGCGACGGGCGAGGGGAAGACCGTCAGCGCCAGCTCGCCGGCGTTCCTGAACGCGCTGGTCGGCAAGGGGTGTCACGTCACCACCGTGAACGACTACCTCGCCAAGCGCGACGCCGAGTGGATCGGGCCGGTGTACGAGAAGCTCGGCCTGTCCGTCGGCGTGCTCCAGCAGAAGATGGACGACGCCGCCCGCGTCGCCGCGTACAAGGCCGACATCACTTATGGCACCGCGTCCGAGTTCGGGTTCGACTTCCTCCGCGACCGGCTCAAGCTCCGCGGCGGGCAGGCGGGGGCGGCGCCGTTCTGGGCGCCGTTCATGCCGGGGGCGAACGGCCCGGCCAGGCTGGACCCGCGCGTCCAGCGCGACCTCCACTACGCCATCGTGGACGAGGCCGACAGCATCTTCATCGACGAGGCCAAGACGCCGTTGATCATCGCCAACCCGACGCGCCCGGCCGAGCCGGAGGAGCAGGTGGTGTTCACCTGGGCCGACAACGTGGCCCGCGAGATGCGCCGCGACCAGCACTTCACCCTGAACCTGAAGAAGGACAAGATCGAGATCACCGACGAGGGCCGGCAGCTCGTCCGCTACTCGAACCCGCCGACCGGCAAGAACGCGAAGGCGATGGACAAGCTGCTCGAATCCGTGGAGAAGGGGCTGCACGCCTACTACCGGTTCTCCCGCGACCAGCACTACATGGTCAACCCGAAGGACGGCAAGATCGTCATCATCGACGAGGGGACCGGCCGGCCGATGCCCGACCGCCACTGGCGCGACGGGCTGCACCAGGCGGTCGAGGCGAAGGAGAAGGTGCAGATCAACATGCCGAGCGACCACGCGGCGCAGATCACCTTCCAGAACTTCTACCGGCTGTACACGAAGCTCGCCGGCATGAGCGGCACGCTGCTGCCGAACTTCTGGGAACTGCGGAAGGTGTACCGCCGCTGGACGAGCAAGGTGCCGACGAACCGGCCGACGATGCGGCAGGTGATCCCGGACCAGGTGTACCCGACGGAGGACGCCAAGTTCGACGCGGTGGTGCGGAAGACGCAGCAGATGCTGACGACGCACCGCCCGGTGCTCATCGGCACGCGCACCGTGGAGGCGTCGAAGAAGCTGAGCGCGAAGCTGACCGCGGTGGGGGTGCGGCACCGCGTCCTGAACGCCGAGCAGAACGAGGGCGAGGCCGAGGTGGTGGCCGCGGCCGGTCAGCCGGACACGGTGACGGTGGCGACGAACATGGCCGGCCGCGGCACCGACATCAAGCTCGGCGAGGGCGTGGCCGAGGCCGGCGGGCTCCACGTGATCGGCACCGAGCGGCACGAGGCGGAGCGGATCGACCGGCAGCTCCAGGGCCGCGCCGGCCGCCAGGGCGACCCCGGCAGCGCGCAGTTCATGCTGTCGCTGGAGGACCAGTTGCTCGAAGGTTTGGGGTCGGCGAAGCAGCGGGAGTTGCTGGAACTCGGGAAGGCGGGCGGCAATCGGGACTGGGACCAGTACGCGCCGCTGTTCCGGGTGGCGCAGCAGCGGATCGAGCGGAAGCACTACCGGCAGCGGCTCGACCTGATGAACTACGACAAGCACCGGCAGGAGATGCTCCAGGACATCGGGGCGGACCCGTACGTGGACTGAATCATCCACCGCTTGCGGCGTTGCACCGCCGCAAGCGGCAAAACCCATCACCCCCGCACCGCCCCCCCATTGATCGGGTACGTCTGCCCCGTCATAAAGCCCGCCGCCGGCGACGCCAGCCACACCGCCGCCGCGGCCACGTCCTCGGGCAACCCCCACACGCCGAGTGGCGTCTCGCGCCGCACGCGCTCCTGCCACGTCGGCGACGCCGTCTCGCCCCACGCGGTGCGGATCCAGCCGGGGGCGAGGCAGTTCACGCGCACCTCCGGCGCCAGGCTCAGCGCCAACGACCGGGTGAAGCACATCACCGCCCCCTTCACCGCCGCGAAGAGTTCGCCGCTGTCGCCCCCCATGCCGGTCTCGGCCTGGTCCCAGCCGACGGTGAGGATGACGCCGCGGCCGCGCGCCTTCATGCGGGCGCCGAGGTTGCGGCCGAGCCGCATCGTCGCCTTCAGATCGACCGCGAGGAGGGCGTCGAGTTTCTGGTCGAACGACCAGTTCGCGGCGTCGCCGGTGAGCGTGTCGGCGCCGGCGTTGAGGACGACGATGTCGAGGCCGCCGAACGTGGCCCAGGCTTCATCCGCGAGTCGGTCGCACTCCGCTCGCACGGACAGGTCCGCCGTGGAGTGACAATCCCTTCCGCCGCGCCGGCCGTGGGTGAGGACACTCGCGCCGTTCGACCACATCGCCTCGGCGACGGACTTCCCGATACCGCTCGTCGAGCCCGTGACCAACGCGATCTGCCCGGCCAGGACCGACGTGCGCTGCGATCTGGGCATCGGCATGGGCCGCACGCCGCCCGCATGGACGACTGCCAGCAACTCGCGGATCGACTTGCCCAAAACGGGGTGCGACACGTCGGCCGCGAGGTCGGCGAGCGGCGTGAGCACGAAATCCCGCTCGTGCATCCGCGGGTGCGGCACGACGAGGTCGGGGGTGTCGATGACCCGGTCGCCGTAGA
Organism: Urbifossiella sp.; assembly: GCA_035629595.1. GTDB lineage: Bacteria > Planctomycetota > Planctomycetia > Gemmatales > Gemmataceae > Urbifossiella. The sequence continues at coordinate 15,253 of DASPHQ010000194.1, forward strand.
GGAGGAGGTCGAGGTCGAGGGTGCGCGGCGAGTTCACGCCGGTGCGGACGCGGCCGTACTGCCGTTCGATATGCTGGAGGAGTTTGAGGAGGTCGTGCGGGTCGCGGTCCGTCTCGACCGCGGCGGCGGCGTTGAGGTAGTCGCCGCTCCCCGGCGGGCAATCGACCGGGGCCGTCTCGTAGTATCCCGAGACAGCCAGCACCCGCAGGCCCGGCTCGGCCCGCAGGCGGCGGACGGCGGCGGCGAGCGTCGCCCGCCGGTCGCCGAGGTTGCTCCCGAGCCCGATGTACGCGGTCGGCATGGCGGGCAGCCGGTTACTTCTTCTTGGCGTCCTTCTTGTCGTCCTCGGCCGCGGCGTCGCCGGCGGCCTCCTTCTTCACCTTCTTGCGGAGGACGACCTTCGTCACGATCGTCTTGGGGATGCCGAAGGGGCTCTGGTCGGCCTTGAACGAGCCGCCCTCCATCATCTTCTCGATCCGCTCGGCCCGGGTCATCACGCACCGGGTGCGCTTCATCCCGCCCTTGCGCTTCAGGCTCTTGTCGATGCTCATGGCTTCGCCGGTGGTCAGTTGTCGGTCGTAACCGCGAAAGGTGATCCTATGAGCGGACCACCGGCGCGACAACCGCCCGGCTCACACCACCAGCGCCGCCCCGGTCCGCTCGGCGAGCTTCGGGGCGGTCAGCGGGCGGGCGGCGTCGCGGACGATCTCGGCCTTCACCCGGCGGGTCATCTTCAGCACGAAGGCCGCGTCGCGGAGGATCTGCTCGGCCTCGGCGGTCCGGGCAACCGGGGCGGTCTTGGTGGCGTTGATGGTCGGGGTCATTTGCGGCTCCTGCCGGTGGGTTTCGGGGGTCAGTTTCGGGTACGATTGACTACCAAAGCAGCGGCCGTGCCACTCGCAAAACACGCCGTGTCGATTTCCCGCGACTCGCATCAAACCCCTTCGGGCAACGGCACTTCCGCCGCGGCGAAATTTTCGCGCCGCGATTCTGCCCGGTTCTGCCGGTTGTAAGTCCTGCGACTTGAGGGAAAGGGTACAATCCGCGCCGGCAGAAGGTACAGGACACGCCGCGCGCCGCCGGGTAGAATCGCGCCGCCTCTCCGCCCCCACCCGGAGCGACCGTGACCCCATCCCGCCGCGACCTGTTCGCCGCCGCCGCCGGCCTCGGCGTCGGCACTGCCACGTTCCACCGCGCCCTCGCCGCCCAGGCGCCCGACTTCCCCACGACCGTCACTCCGGAGATGGTCCGCAACGCGGAGTGGGTCGCCGGCCTCGAACTCACCGACGACCAGCGCCGCCAAGTCGCCGCCGGCCTCACGAACGCGATGCGCGGGTCCGCGGCGCTCCACCGGGCGGCGGTCGGCAACGACGTGCCGCCGGCCTTGCACTTCCTCCCCGACCCCGGCCGCCCGGCCGTCGGGCCGCGCGGCAGTGCCGCGTTCGCGCCCCCCGCCACCGACCGCCCCGCCGGCGACGACGACCTCGCCTTCCTGCCGGTCACCAAGCTCGCCGCCCTCCTCCGCGACAAGAAGGTGAGTTCGACCGACCTGACGAAGCTGTGCCTCGCCCGCCTCAAGACGTACGACCCGGCGCTGAAGTGCGTCGTGAACCTGACGGAGGAGCTGGCGCTGAAACAGGCCGCGGAGGCCGACCGCGAGCTAGCCGCCGGCACGCCGCGCGGGCCGCTCCACGGCGTGCCGTGGGTGGCGAAAGACCTGATCGCTTACCCCGGCTACCGGACGACGTGGGGCGCCGCCCCGTTCCGCGAGCAGACGATCGACACCAAGGCGACCGTGGCCGACCGCATCGACCGGGCCGGCGGCGTGCTGGTGGCGAAGGTGACGCTCGGCGCCCTGGCGAACGGCGACCGCTGGTTCGGCGGCATGACCCGCAACCCGTGGAACGTCCGCCAGGGTTCGAGCGGCTCGTCCGCGGGGTCGGCGTCGGCCGTGGCCGCGGGGTGCGCCGGCTACGGCATCGGCAGCGAGACGTGGGGGAGCATCGTGTCGCCGAGCACGCGCTGCGGCGTGACCGGCCTGCGGCCGACGTTCGGCCGGGTCAGCCGGCACGGCTGCATGGCCCTCAGCTGGAGCATGGACAAGCTCGGCCCGCTGGCCCGCTCCGTCGAGGATTGTGCGCTCATCCTGTCCGTCATCCACGGCCACGACGGGCTCGATCCCACGGCCGTGACGCACCCGTTCACCTGGCCGTCGCCGCGGCCGGTGAAGGAACTCCGCGTCGGCTTCTTCGAGAACGGCACGTCCGACGCGGTGAAGAAGGTGCTGACCGACCTGGGCGTGCGGCTCGTGCCGTTCCGGCTGCCGGCGGGGCTGCCGGTGGCGGCGCTGTCGGTGATCCTCGACGTGGAGGCGTCGGCCGCGTTCGACGACCTGACGCGGGCCGGCACGACCGAGGGGCTGAACAGCTGGCCGGCGACGTTCCGCCGCGGCCGCTTCATCCCGGCCGTGGACTACCTCCGCGCCCAGCGCGTGCGAACGGTGCTGATGAAGCAGATGGCCGCGGCGATGACCGACGTGGACGTGTACGTCGGCTCGCCGGACAGCGGGCTGCTAACGAACCTGACGGGGCACCCGGTGGTGTGCCTGCCGAACGGCCTGACCCGCGGGGCGGACGGCGTGGAGGTGCCGACGAGCCTGACGTTCACCGGCCGGCTGTGGGGCGAGGCCGAGTTGCTGGCGGTGGCGAGGGCGTACCAGGACGCGACCGGCCACCACCTGCGGCGGCCGGACATGACGAAGGTGACGGCCGAGAACGCGGAGCCGAAGAAGTAAGCCCGCCGCTCGCCAGGCGCCCGTAGCTCTCGATCAGCGCCCGCGGCGCGCCGATGTCGATGACGTGAACCTCGCCCAGCCACGCCGCCCCGGCCGCGAAGCC
>DASPHQ010000195.1:0-3248 GCA_035629595.1 Urbifossiella sp.
CGCGAACGGGTCGCTGGCGAAGCTCCAGCCGGAGCCGATGTTCCGCAAGTTGTGGCTGAAGTCGCCCGAGCCGGCGTTCGACCTGTTGACCGCGGGTTGCGCCACTGTCCGCCAGTGGGCAATTACGTGGCTCCGCAAGAACGCCCCCGACCGCCTCGCCCGCGTGACGCTCGAAGAACTCCTCCGCTGGCTGGAATCGCCGTTTGCCGAGCTGAACGACCTCGCGACCGAACTGATCGAGAAGGTGCCGGGTCTGGACGCGATTCCGGTCGAGCGCTGGCTGGCGATCCTGGACGCCGCCAAGCCCGAGTTGTTGGACCGCATCGCCGCGCTAATGTTGAAGGTGGTAAAGCCAGCCCGTGTGGGCTTCGCCGACGCCGTCCGCCTGGCGATGGCCCGCCCGATCCCGGTGGCGCGGCTCGGACAGTACCTGCTCGCCGACAAGCGGCCGACGACACCGGACGAGGTGCGGGCGGTGTTCGGCCTCCGCGACGCCGAGGCCGAGCCGCTGCGGCCGGCGCTCGTCGCTTGGGCGTGCCGCGTGCTCGGCGAGCGGGACGACTTCCAGGCGACGTGGGTGCTCGAATTCCTGGACGCTCGCCACGAGGACGTGCGCGAAGCCGGCTGGGAGTGGCTTCAAACCGACGACCGCGCCCGCGACAGCGCCGTCGTGTGGCAGCGCCTGCTGGAGTCGCCGCACGACAACATCCGCCTGCGGCTCGTCGCCATGCTGGAGGAGCGCGCCCGCAAGCCCGTCGCGGTCGACGCGCTGCCGGCCGACCGGGTGCGGTTCCTGTGGGCCGCGGTGCTGCTGAACGTGACCCGCGGCGGCCGGGCCAAGCCGTTCGTGGTGCGGCAGATTCTCGACCGCCTCGGACAGAGGCCCGACGAGGCAGGGGAACTGCTGCCGATCGTGGCGGCGGCCCTGCGGTCGGTGCGCGGGCCGGAGTTCCGGGCCGGGCTGGCGGGGGTGGCTGGGTTCGTCGCCCGGTTCCCGCAGCACCGGCCGCTGATCGAAACCACCTTCCCCGAGCTGACGCTGGGAGGTTGAGCCACGGTGTCCGTCGCGGTCGAGCCTACCATGCTGCGGCGTTCCGCCGCGGTTGCACTTGCCTGCGATTGCGTCCCCGGAGCCGTTGGTCTGTTCGCCCGACACGGCGGCCGTGCGGCGGACTGAGCCAACCTGCGTTCCCGCCGCACGGCCGCCGTGTCGGGCGTCGTGAACGTCTCCGGTCCACGGCTGAAGTCGGCCGCGGCGGACACCGCTGATAGTTGGTCAGGAGAATGGCCGCAAAAAGACACAAAACGGAACGGACCAAGCTCAGTTTTATTTTGTGTCTTTTGTGCCTTTTTGCGGCCAATGCCTGTTTTCCACCGGGCTCCCATGCAGCTGTCTGTTGCCTACCGCGGTCGTAGCCAGGTCGCCCGGACAACCGCGGGTCTCGCCGTGTCGCTCGCCCCTAACCTGCGGCGCGACCGCGTCAGCTTCACCGGCACGCTGCGGCAGCCGCTCCGCTTCCGTGAGGCGGTGTCGGCGCTGCACGACGTGGTGGTGTCGGACCTGCGTTTCAAGAAGAAAGACAAGACCGGCTACGAGCAGTGGAAGCGCGAGGAGAAGGAGCGCGAGGGGCGCATCCGCCGCGAGGCCGTCGCCGCCCGCCGCAAAGACTTGCTCGGCGAGTTCAACCAGCCGGTCGCAGCGGGGCTGGAGGCGAACTTCAACCGCTGCCGGTCGCGCTACTGGGCGGCGCGGCAGAAGTACAGCTCGTACCTGCAGCGCGAAGACCCGCAGTTGTGGCGCCTGCTGATGCCGTGCGACCCGGTCATCACGGTGAGCCCGGACGTGGTGTTCTTCGAGTGCTTCAGCGCCGACGAGAGCAGCTACGGTTGCCTGACCGTGGACCGCGGCGCGTTTGAGGCCGAGCGCGACGTGGCCCTCGGCACCACGAATGTGGACTACTCGTGGCGCCTGTACGACCACTTTCAGGAGATCCGCAGCTACCGCGAGACGCGGTTCACGATCGACCCGCTCGGCTTCGAGGTGCAGACGCAGGCCGACGCGGGAACGTACCGCGAGGAGAAGATCGAGCTGCCGCCGAGCTGGCTCCGCGGCTTCTCGACGCTCCAGTCCGCGATGAGCCTGCCGATGCGCCGGGTGCCGGTGAGTCGGGAAGGGGTGTACGCGCTACTGGCATTCCTCAAGCGGAACAAGGCCAAGGCGTCGCCGCGGGCGGTGCGGTTCGAGTTGTTCCCGGGTCAACCCACGGCGATCGTGCTGGAGCCGTGGGAACAGCGGATCGTACTCCATTCGACGCCGTACCACGGCACGCGCGCCGAGGTGATTCGCGTATGGGGCCGCGACCGGCTGCGTGTGCTGGCCCGGCTGCTGCCGGTGCTCGACGGGGCCGACGTGTACCTGCTCGGCACCGGGCTACCGAGCTTCTGGGTGATGCGGATGGGCGAGATGCAACTGACGCTCGGCCTGTCCGGGTGGACGACGAACGACTGGACCGGCGGCGGCAGCGCGCTCGACCAACTCGCCCCGCCGGTGGACCCGGCACCCGCGATGATGAACGAGGTGGCCGCCGCGTTCCGCGAGAACACGCGCTGGACGCTGGAGGGGCTGGCGAGCCGGGTTCGCGCCCCGGCGCCGGTCGTGTCCGTGGGGCTGAACAAACTCGCGCTCCTAGGCCAGGTGATCCACGACCTGCCGCACGAGGTGTACCGCTGGCGGCAGGTGATGCCGGTGACGCTCTCCGCCGAGGTGATCGGGCCGGAAAACCCGGAGACGGTCGCGGCTCGGTCGATGCCGCCGCGGGCGGTGAAGCTGACGCTCGACCACACCGACGCCAAGGGGATGCGGCATTTGGCCGGCACCGCCGAAGGGCGGAACACGGTTGAGGTGACGCTCGATGCCGACCAGCGGATCGTCGCCGGGCAGTGCGGCTGCTCATACTTCTTCACCGGGGGTCTGCGGAAGGGGCCGTGTCGGCACCTGCAGGCCATTCGGAACAAGGCGCTGAACCCCGATCCGTCCGGCAACACGCTGGAGACGTGGTACCGTCGCTTCGCGCCGGTCGGGGTGTGAGAACACGGGCAGGGAAGCCCCCAAACTTGGGTCGTCGCGTCCGAGCCTCACCAATGCTGCGGCGTTCCGCCGCGGTTGCAGTTGCTCGCGATTGCGTCCCCCGAGCCGTTGGTCTGTTCGCCGGCCGGCGGTATCTCCCGCCGGCCTGAATCGACCTGCG
>DASPHQ010000196.1:0-4104 GCA_035629595.1 Urbifossiella sp.
TGCACTACGACCGGTGTCGCCCGTTCCTCCCTTTTCAGAAACCGACCATGACCATCGACCTGACGTACTGCGCGGCGTGAGGGTACGAGCCGAAGGCCGTCAGTTTGACGGCGAAGGTGCTCACCGCGTTCAAGCAGAAGATCGCCGGCCTGCGGCTGATCCCGTCCCGCGGCGGGTGCTTCGAGCTGGTGGTGGACGGCGAGCTGGTGTACTCGAAGCTCAAGACCGGCGTCTTCCCCGACGAGGACGACATGGTGCAGACAGTCGGCGAGCGGCTGCGGTAGTCATCCTCCCGGCTCGCCCGTCGCCGAGATCACCCACACCAGGTCGGCCACCGATCGGGCGTCCATCTTCTTCATCAGCCGGGCGCGGCGGTCCTCGACCGCCCGCACGCTCAACCCCAAATCCGCGGCGATGTCCCGGTTCGTCGCCCCGCGCGCGATCCGCTCCAGCACCTCGCGCTCCTTCGGCGTGAGCGCCGCCAGCCGGGCCGCGGCCGCGTCCTGCCGCGACGCCGCGGCCCGGGTCGCCGCGTCGCGGGCGAGCGCCGCCCGCAGGTGGACGATCAGCTCGTCGAGGCGGAACGGCTTCTCCAGCAGCGTCAGCGCGCCGAGCGTCATCGCCTCCACCGCGATCCGCACGTCGGCGTGGCCGCTCACCATCACCACCGGGATGCGGACGCCGTCGTCGGCCAACCTCCGCTGCAGCTCCAGGCCGGTCATCCCCGGCATCTTCACGTCGAGCACCAGGCAGCCGGGCGCGGCCGGGTCGCAAGCCGCGAGGAAGTCGGCCGCGGACGCGAACGCCCGGACCGGCAGCCCGAGCAGCGCCCCGGCGCTCGCGATGGCCCGGCTCACCGCGGCGTCGTCGTCCACCACGTAGATCGTAGGTCCGGTCGTCACCTCGACCTGTCCTCCCGGTCGGCCGGCAGGTGGAACGAGAACACCGCTCCCCCCGCCGGGTCGTTCGCCGCCCACAGCTTCCCCCCGTGCGCCTCGACCACCGACCGGCTGACCGCCAGCCCGACGCCCATGCCGGTCGGCTTCGTCGTATAGAACCGCTCGAACACCCGCTCCGGTCCGTCCGGCCCGAGGCCAGGGCCGGTGTCGCGGACGGTCACGATCACCACGTCCGCCGCCGCCGTGGTCTCGACTCTCACGTCGCGTGCCCCGTCTGTTCCGGCGACCGCCTGGACGGCGTTCAGCAGGAGGTTGAAAACGACCTGTTCCAGCTGAACGTGGTCGCCCCACACGGCCGGGAGCGGCTCCTTCAACTCCCATGATACCGCGGCGCCGGCGCGGCGGGCCTCCCACTCGATCACGCGGGCGGCGGCCAGAACAACCTCGTTCAGGGCCACGACCGCCGCGACCGACCGCCCGGGGGCGGTCATGCGGCGGAGCGACTTCACGATCTCGCCGGCGCGCTGCGACTGTGCCGCGATTTCCTCCAGGCACGCCGCCAGCGCCGGGCCGCGGTCCGGCAGGGCGGCCAACCGGGCGGCCACTTCGGCCTGGAGCCCGATCGCGGCGAGCGGCTGGTTCACCTCGTGCGCCAGGCCGGTCGCCAGCTGCCCCGCCGCGTGGAGGCGGTCGAGGTGCGCCAGCGCCGCGAGGTGCTCGCGCGTCTCCTCCTCGGCGCGGCGGCGGGCGTCCTCGGCGCGGCGGCGGAGGACGCCGAGGAACAGCGTCATCCCAATCGAGAACAGCGCCAGCCCGCGGTTGACGAGCACCTTCCAGTACTCGGTGGTGCCGCGCTCGGCGTTGAGTTCCAGCTTCGCCACCGTGAGGACGCCGCACAGCCCGGCGACGGCGGGGGCGAACCACCCGGCCGGGACGCGCAACGCCAGCAGCACCGCGAACGTGTACGGGACCGCGGCCGCGACGCCGAGCGGCACGTTCAGGTCGATGACGAACACGGCCAGGACGAGGCCGAGGGCGGGCGCGGCGGCCCGGATTGCGGGGCGCGGCGCAGGGGGCACGGGGCGGGCTCGCGCGGGCGGGAGAGGATGCGGTTCATTTACCAGACACGGCCGTGAATTCAACCGCGGCCGTCGAACGGCGACCGCTCTCCGGGGCAGACGAACGTGATCCGCACCGCCGGCCGCGTCGCGGTGGCCGGGCGGGCGGCGGTGCGCGTCGGCGCCGGCGGCGGGTCCACGTCGAGCGACAGCATGTCGGCACCCGTCGGGGCCGCCGGCAGCGGCTCGTACACCGGCAGCGACGGGGCCGGCGTGGTGCCTGCGGCCGGCGGGCTGTTGAGGGCGTCGAGGTCGAACACCGCCGGCGGCCCGTCGTCGAGGCCGAGCGGTTCGGGGTTCACCACCTCAGCGTCGACCAACTCCCCCGGCACCAGCCCGGCGTCGAGGATTTCTCCGTCGAGCACGTCGGCGTCTAGCACCTCGGCGTCGAGCACGTCGGCGTCGAGGACTTCGGCGTCGAGAATGTCGTCGGCCGGGGCCATGCCCGACAGGAACGGGTCGCGGCGGTCGTCGGGGCGGCGCGGCGGGGGCATGTCAGCTCACCTTGCGGAGGAACGTGACCCGGCCGGTGGACACCCACTCGACCACGAAGATATTGCCGTCCTTGTCGAACGCCGCGTCGTGCGGGTGGACGAACTTCCCGGGGAGCCAGTCGCGCGGCTGCTGGCGGATCTTGAACCCGTCGAGCACCCGCTTCCGCCACTCCTCGTCGTCGCCGAGGTGGACGATCGGCGTCAGTCCCGCCCCGAAGATGCTGACACGGGCGTGCAGGTCGGGGACCAGCATCACGTTGCCGCGCGTCTTGGCGTGGGCGGGGAACAGCACGACCTTGCCGCTCTCGGTAACGTCCACGACTTCGCCGGCGAGGGTGAACGTCTGGAGGCGGGCGTTGGCCCGGTCGCAGACGACGATGCGCGGGTTGGCGGCGTCGCGGGCGTCGAGCCAGTTGCCGTGCGGCGTGCGGCACTTCCCCTTCTCGGTGCCGGTGCCGCTGAACACCTTCACGAGCCGGGCGTCCTTGTCGAAGTTGAGGAGGTAGTTGGAGCCGTACCCGTCGCCGACGGTGAACCCGCCGTCCGGCAGGAAGCTGATGTTGGTCGGGTTGTACGGCGGGGTCACCATGCCGTTCGGCTCCTTGCCGCCGGGCCGCGGGGCGTACTCGGGGCACTCCGGCCGCCCCTTCTGCCACACTACCCGGCCGCGCAGGTCGGTCTTCACCAGCTTCATCGTCGGCGTCCAGGTGTTCGCCAGGTAGCAGAACTCCTCGCTCCCCTCGCGGCGGATCTCGATGCCGTGGCCGCCGTAGTGCCACTCCTTGCCGAACGAGCGGACGAACCGGCCGCGCGGGTCGAACACCAGCACGGTGTCCATGTTGTGCTTCGTGTCCTTCATCCCCTGGTGGGTGATGTAGACGTTCCCCTCGGAGTCGAGCGCGACGTTGTGCGTGGTCTGCCACCCGTAGTCGGGCGGGAGCGTACCCCAGTTGTGGTGGCACTCGTAGCGGTGCTCGCCGGTGCCGATGACCGGGGTGGCGTTCTGCCCTTTGGCGGTGGTGCCGAGGAGCAGCGGCCCGGCGGACGCGGCCGAGGACTTCAGGAACGTGCGGCGGTTCATGGCGGAGAGGGGTTCGGGGTGATGGTTGTGAATGAGTGTAACCGGCGGCCGGGCGCCGTGCAACGGGCGGAAAGCCCGGGGACGGCCGTCCCCGGGCTTCGGGGCGCCTACACTCACCCACGTCTCCCCGGAGGTTCCCGATGCCCCGCTGGCTCCTCGCCGCCGCGCTGGTCGCGGCACTCGCTCCACGCGCCGCCGCGGCCGACCCGCCCCGCAACGTCGTCCTCCTCGTCGCCGACGACCTCGGCCGCCAGCTCGGCTGTTACGGCGACACCACCGCCCGCACGCCGAACCTTGACCGCCTCGCCGCCCAGGGGACGCGGTTCACGCACGGCTTCGCCAGCGTCGCGTCGTGCAGCGCCAGCCGGGCCACGCTCCTGACCGGGATGCCGACGCACCAGTGCGGCCAGTACGGACACGCCCACGCCGAGCACAACATCCACTCGTTCCGCCAGGTCCGCAGTCTGCCGCTGCTGCTGAACGCGGCCGGCTACCGGACCGGTGTGGTGGGG
>DASPHQ010000197.1:0-3439 GCA_035629595.1 Urbifossiella sp.
GACGTGGTCCGCTACGCCGAGACCAACGGCTACGAGCGCGACGGCCCCAAGCCGTTCGCGTGGCGGTACCGCGACTACGTCATCCGCTCGTTCAACACGGACAAGCCGTTCGACGTGTTCGTCAAGGAGCAGCTCGCTGGCGACGAACTGCCCGGGTACAACCCGGAAGCCGTGATCGCCACGGGGTACTACCGCCTCGGCATCTGGGACGACGAGCCGGCCGACCCCAAGCAGGCGCTCTACGACGGCTACGACGACCTCGTGACCGTGACCGGACAGGGCTTCCTCGGCATCACGCTGAACTGCAACCGCTGCCACGACCACAAGGCCGACCCCTTCCCGCACGCCGACTACTACCGCTTCCTCGCCTTCTTCCGCGACATCCGCCCGTTCAGCGACACCCGCGGCGTGTCGTCGAGCACCAACATGACGGACATCACCCCGCCGGAGAAGCGCGCGGGGTACGAGGCCGAACTGCAGGCGCGGCAGGCGAAGATCGCCGAGCTGACGATGCAGCTGCGGGCCGTCGAGGACGCGGCGATCAAGAAGATGCCGGCCGAGGACCAGCGCGCGAGCGAAGGCCCGGACCGGCCGCAGGTGGTGAACAAGGTGCCCGGCTTCCTCAGCGCCCGCGAGAAGGCCGACTACCTGGCACTGAACACGGACCGAGCAACGCTGGAGAAGCGGCCGCGGCCGCTCGGGCAAGAGTTCGCACTCTCAGTGAACAACTGCGACCCGCGACCGCCGGCGGTGTACGTGCTGCCACGCGGCAACCCGCACGCCAAGGGGGCCGAGGTGCAGCCCGGCTTCCCCCAGGTGCTCGGCGTCCCGGACCCCACGATCCCCGCGCCGCCGGCAGGCGTGAAGACGAGCGGCCGCCGCACCGTGCTGGCGAACTGGATCGTGTCGAAGAGCAATCCGCTGACCGCGCGGGTGATGGTGAACCGCGTGTGGCAGGGGCACTTCGGCCGCGGCATCGTGCCGTCGTCGAACGACTTCGGCAAGCTCGGCGAGAGCCCGACGCACCCCGAGCTACTCGACTGGCTCGCCGCCGACTTCGTGGACGGCGGCTGGACGCTGAAGCGCCTCCACAAGCTCATCATGACCTCGGCCGTGTACCAGCTCGCGTCCGCCGGCGACGACGCGAACCTGCGAGCCGACCCGGCGAACACGCGGCTGTGGCGCTTCCCGATGCGGCGGCTGACGGCCGAGGAGGTCCGCGACTCGGTGCTCACCGTGAGCGGGTCGCTGAACACCAAGATGCACGGCGCGAGCGTCTACCCGAAGATCCCGCGCGAGGTGCTGGCCGGGCAGTCGGTGCCGGGCCAGGGCTGGCCGGAGACGAAGGGCGACGAGGCGAACCGCCGCACGGTGTACGTCGCCGTCAAGCGGTCGCTGCAGGTGCCGATCCTGGCGACGCACGACCAGGCCGACACCGACAACAGTTGTCCCGTCCGCTACACCACGACGGTGCCGACGCAGGCGCTGGGGTTGCTCAACGGCGAGTTCACGAACGAGCAGGCGGTCGCGTTCGCGGCCCGGTTGCAGCGCGAGTCGCCCGGCGACCTGCCCGCCCAGGTGACGCGGGCGGTCCGCCTCACGACCGGCCGCACACCACCGCCCGCGGAGGTGGCGAAGGACGCGGCGTTCGTGACCGAGCAGCGCACGCGGCACGGCCTGGACGAGCGGACGGCGCTGGCCCGCTACTGCCTGTTACTGCTGAACACGAACGAGTTCGTCTACCTCGACTGACACCCGGACCGAACACGACCTCCGCGAGGAGTTGATCGATGACCCGTACCCAGTTTTGCGGCCGGACGCGTCGCGAGTTCCTGTGGGAGACTGGCGCCGGGTTTACCGGGCTGGCCCTCGCGTCGCAGCTCGACCGCGACGGCTTCTTCGCCCGCGCGTCCGCCCAGGACGGCCCCGCCCCCGCGGCCCCGCCGCGGTCGTTCGTCAACCCGATGGCGCCGAAGCCGCCGATGTTCCCGGCGAAGGCCAAGTCGGTCATCTTCATCTTCTGCTACGGCGGCCCGAGCCAGGTCGACACGTTCGACCACAAGCCCGAGCTGTACCGCCTCGACGGCCGCACCATCCCGGTCCGCACGTTCGGCCGCGGCGGCCACAAGGCCGAGGGGCGTGTGGTCGGCCCGAAGTGGCAGTTCAAGCCCTACGGCCGCTGCGGCAAGCTCGTCAGCGACCTGTTCCCGAACGTCGGCAGCTGCGTGGACGACATCGCGTTCGTTCACTCGCTGTACGCCGAGAGCCCGATCCACGGCTCCGCCCTGCTGATGATGAACAGCGGCCGCATCCTCAGCGGCCACCCGAGCCTCGGCGGCTGGGTCACGTACGGCCTCGGCAGCGAGAACGAGAACCTCCCCGGGTACGTCGTGATGCTCGACAAGACCGGCGGGCCGATCAGCGGGCCGAAGAACTGGTCGAGCGGCTACATGCCGGCGGCGTACCAGGGCGTCGTCATCCGCGCCGACCGGACGCCGATCCACGACCTCGCCCCACCGCCGGGCTTCACGCGCGAGCAGCAGCGGTCCCTGCTCGACCGGCTGAAGGAGAAGAACGAGGAGCACCTGGCCGCGCGCCGCGACAACACCGAGTTGGCGGCGCGGATCGCCAGTTATGAGCTGGCGTTCAAGATGCAGCAGCACGCCCCCGAGGCGGTGGACTTCGCCCAGGAGACGGCCGAGACGAAGGCGCTGTACGGCATCGGCGACGAAAAGACGGACGACTTCGGCAGGAAGTGTCTCCTCGCCCGCCGGCTGGTGGAGCGCGGGGTGCGGTTCGTGCAGGTGTACAGCGGCGGCGCCCACAACGACGACAACTGGGACGCCCACTCCGACATGGTGCGCAACCACGGCAAGCACGCCGGCGCGACCGACAAGCCGGTGGCCGGGCTGCTGAAGGATCTGAAGCGGAAGGGCCTGCTCGACGAGACGATCGTGGTGTGGGGCGGCGAGTTCGGCCGGCAGCCGACGGCCGAGTACGCCCAGGGGACGGGCCGCGACCACAACTCGTACGGGTTCACGATGTGGCTCGCCGGCGGCGGCATCAAGGGCGGCATGAGCGTCGGCAGGACGGACGAGTTGGGCAACAATGCCGTGGAGGACCGCTTCCACGTCAAGAACTTGCACGCGACGATCCTCAACCAGATGGGCCTCGACCCGAACCGGCTCAGTTACTTCTACGGCGGCCTCGACCAGAAGCTGGTCGGCGTCGAGGGGGCCGAGCCGATCCACCAGATCATGGCCTAGGACGATTTGACCTGCAACCTTCTGTCCCCCTCCCCCTCCGGGGCTTTGCGGGAGGATCGGCTGTGAGCGGCCGATCCTCCCGCGAGCGCGCATCGGGGAGGGGGTTTTTCAACGAAGTGGGGGGCGCGCATAACTTCGCCCAACGAGTCGACGCGGGGGATGGTCCGCCTCCA